>NZ_JAELTU010000199.1 GCF_016429015.1 Rhizobium sp. ASV20 | reverse complement strand
GTGTAGGTCTGCCCCATCGACTTGAAGATGCCGGTCCAGGTGTCTTCCGTGTCGGCAAGAACGGTAGCGACAAATTGCTTCATCTCGTCGTTGGCCGGCTGCCCACCTGCACTGCGGTTGGACGTGCTTTGCTGATAGCCGGAACCGCCGCCTTCGAGCACCCCGGTCTGCTGCAGCAGACCCATGACGTCGACGCCCATCGCCTTCAGGACGAGGAAAATGACGACGAGGACGATGATGGTGCGGAAGCTCAAACCGCCGCCGCCGATCCCACCGCCTGGAAAGCGAAAGCCTCCGCCTCCCATGCCGCCGCCCACAGGCGACGAGCCGCGCTCGTCCTCGATATTGTCGGACTGCCGACGCCCTTTCCAATCCATAGTGCACCTCCTGGCGATGCCTAAAATCAAAGTCCCTTGAGGCATTTATATATCCAGGAAGAGCGACAAAGCCAGTTGGCTATCGACAGAAGATCAGCTTAAACGGCGGCGATCCCACATTTCTCTGGATGCCATCCACAAAAGAGCGATGGCTATACCTGCCGCAACCACAAACGGCGCGGTTTCATCTCCCTCGAAGGCCACCTTGTTCATGATCCGGCCGGGAAAGAAGGTAAAAGCCCCGGCACCGATAATACCGCCAAAATAAAGGCCTCTGACGATGCGTTTATGTGCGTCGATATTGTGCCGGCGGGCATTGGCAATGGCGCCCCAGCAACCGAAGAGAACGTATATCGAAAGAAGGTGAATGGGGCTGAAGCCGTAAAACAAGTTGATCTGATGAATGAAGAAGCTCGATATTGCCGTGATCACCATCAGACATAGCCATATCTTGCCGAGCAGGCGATGGATCGGCGTGCCTTTGGGTCTTATCAGAAGATAGGCGCCGAGCAAGGCTGCCGGTACGACCGCGGCAACGTGGATCTGAACTGTAATCGGGGCATGGAGAAGTGGCTCGAAAGTCATGGCAGGGATCCGGTTGAGTTTGTCGAGCCTTTCCGCGATATTGTCCTCCTCTCAATTGAAATTGCATGGAAAAACGGGAAAAATTCGTGGATCACACCTTTCTGCAATCCACGCTTCGCGAATTGCAGGTCGTCTGGCGCTCGCCGCGGCTCTGGGGAACCTTCATAACGGTCGTCCTGATCTTCGCCGTAACCGGCCCTTACGGAACTTTCGCGCGGCTGCTGCCCGGGGCGCGTTTCGGTTATTGGCTCGTCCTTCACGCCATGGCCTGGTCGATCGCTATCGTCCTCTCCATCGTCGCGGAAGTCCTCCTGCGCAAACAGATGTCCAGCATGCTCGCTCGGATGATGACCGGAGCGATCATTTCCGCGCTGCCGATCGGCTTCGGTATCTCCCTTGTCGACTTGGCATTCTTCGGCGACATCCCAACTCTCTCGGCCAGTTTGCGCCAGTCGCTGACGTCGATACCCCTTTGCCTGCTCTTCTGCTTTCTGACCTATATGACGATGCACCAGCAAATCGCGACAGCGGCCGAAGCGCCGCACCGCGAAATGCCCGCGCCGGCCTCTCTAACGACATCCGAGATGAAAACGCCCCCCGCCCAAGCGCCGATCCTGTCGCGGCTGAAGCCGGAAAATCGGGGGCAACTGGTAAGGCTTGCCGTGCGGGACCATTATACCGAAGTCGTCACCACCCGCGGCCGCGAGCTCATTCTGCTCCGCTTCGGCGACGCCTTGATGGAAATCGGCGACACGGAAGGCCTGCGCCTTCACCGATCTCACTGGATAGCCACGGGTCATGTCGCAGGGTTGAAACGCGACAACGGCAAGCTTCTCGTCATAACGCGCGACGGTGTGGAAATGCCCGTGAGCCGTCCCTACGCCGAAGCCGTCCGTCGCCGTTTCGGCTAGCAGGCAGAAGGCCTGGCGATGTCGCCCCGATCCACGGACTGCTACTGATAACTCAGGCATAAGGACAGCGAGGGCTCGCTCCATTTCAGCCGCATGGTGTCACGGCAACTCAGATAAATTGGAAAGAGATTCTTTACGATCACAACCATTGGTCTAAAAATATTTCCGCTAGACGCACGCTTACGTTCTTTAAATGCGGCCGATCTACACCTAACTCTGATTTCGCGCCCATATTCTTTACGTTGTACCCTTACATATGCGGACAACCGCGACGCCGCTTTCTGCGCGGCTCGCGGCTGATCGACCTATGCCGGCGGTCCTCAGGAATATCCGAGCGCGTGAACGCGCATTGCGCAGGGGGTTTTATGAAGCGATCGGTGAGTGTGTCTCTGCTGCTCATGGGAACAGCGGCATTGACGGGCTGTGGCGAGAAGGATGACACGGTTCAGATATACAAGGACGTCAATGCATGTATCGCGGGCAAAGTCTTTTCCGCTGACGAATGCCGATCCGACTTTGCTGCTGCAGAGACGGAGCGCCAGAAGAATGCGCCGGCCTATGAAACGGCCGCGAACTGCGAGAAGGACTATGGCGCCAACAATTGTCAGCCGACAACCAACACGCATCAGTCCGGCACGGGCCATTTCATTCCCTTCCTAGCCGGTTACCTCGTCGGCAATGCCGCCAGATCGTTCGACACCAAGGCGCTTTATCAGCCACGCGGGAGCAGCGACTTTCGCACGGCAACCGGGCGGAGCCTTGCCAACGGCATGCTGCTTGGGAAAGCGGCCAACGTGGAAAGAAAGGACGACAACAGGCAAGCGTCTTCGTCTTCCGGCGGCGGCGGCAGCGGCAGCGTTTGGGGGAGATCTTCCGACCGCGCCGGGCGTTCGAGCGGCACGGTGGAACGCGGCGGCTGGGGTTTTCGCGGCTTCCATCTTTCGGGCTAACGGGTGAGAGAATGAAACGTATTGTCGTGAACGAACGGCCGGATTGGAAAGCCCAGGCGGAGGCTTGTGGCTTCACCATCCATTCCATGTATGGCCAACGCTATTGGGATGAGCGGAATGCCTATGCCTTCACCCTTGAGGAAATTGAGACGAAGCTCGAGGAACCCTCGGCCAAATTGCTGGAAATGTGCTACGCGGCAGCCGAAAGGATCGCTTGCGACGACGACCTGATGCGTCGCATGGCCATTCCGGCGGCGTATCACGATGCGATATTGCGCTCCTGGCGCAATCGGGAGCATGATCTCTACGGCCGTTTCGACCTCTCCTATGACGGAAGCGGTCCGGCAAAGCTTCTCGAATTCAATGCCGATACCCCGACCAGCCTGTTCGAAAGCGCGGTTTTCCAATGGCAGTGGTTGGAAGACATGAAGCAACGCGGCGAACTTCCATCGTCGACAGACCAGTTCAACTCGCTGCATGAGCGCCTGATCGATGCGATCCGCGTTCTTGCCGAACCTTCGGGCCGCATGCATTTCGCCGGCATGCTGGAATCGGAAGAGGACCTGGTAACGCTGAACTACCTTGTCGATTGCGCCGTGCAAGCCGGCTGCGAGGCAAAGCTCATCGCCATGCCGGATATCGGCATCGATGATAAGCTTTGGCTCATCGATCTTGAGGACGAACGGATGGACTGCCTGTTCAAGCTCTATCCGCTCGAAGATATGGTTCGCGAGCCTTTTGGCCGCCATCTGCCGCTCACCCCGACCCGCGTCATCGAGCCGCTGTGGAAGCTGACCTTATCGAACAAGGGGCTGCTGCCAGTGCTTTGGGACATGTTCCCCGGCCACGAGAATCTGCTGCCGGCCTATTTCGAAGACGATCCGCGCATCGGCGACCTCGGGGATCGCTATGTTCGCAAGCCCCTGCTGTCCCGCGAAGGCGCGAATGTGACGCTCGTCAATCACGAAGCCGGCAGCGGCATATATCAGGTTGAAGGCCCCTATGGCGAAGAGGGATATATAAGGCAGGCAATGCACTTGCTTCCCCGCTTCGGCGACGATTGGACCGTGATCGGCTCCTGGGTCGTCGCCGGGCAACCGGCAGGTATCGGCATTCGCGAAGACGACACCCCGATCACGCGGGATACCTCGCGCTTCGTCCCCCATTATATAGAGAGCTAGCCGATCAGGGGCAGCCTGATACACGGCGTCATGTAGCCTGTGTGGCTCCTCATTTTGAGATGGCGTGATGATCTCAGCAGAATTCATGCCGATTCCGCCATTTATGGGGTTCCGTTTGCAAACACATTTGCCTATAAGCCGCTTCTAGCCTGAAAATATTGCCCATGCGCCCCGACCGGTGATCTCCCACCCTGGCCGGCTTTTTGCGCAACAAAAAAACGGATGAGAGCCCATGCCGAAGCGCCAAGATATCAAATCGATCCTCATTATCGGCGCAGGACCGATTGTTATCGGCCAGGCTTGCGAATTCGACTATTCCGGCACCCAGGCCTGTAAGGCACTCCGAGAGGAAGGCTACCGCGTCATCCTCGTCAACTCCAACCCAGCAACGATCATGACAGACCCGGGCCTTGCTGATGCGACCTATGTCGAGCCGATCACCCCTGAGGTCGTCGCCAAGATTATCGCCAAGGAACGCCCGGACGCCCTGTTGCCGACCATGGGCGGCCAGACGGCACTCAACACTGCCCTCTCGCTGAAGCGCATGGGCGTGCTCGATCGCTATAATGTCGAGATGATCGGCGCCAAGCCTGCCGCGATCGACATGGCCGAAGACCGCGCCCTCTTCCGGGAAGCCATGGCCCGCATCGGCCTCGAGACGCCGCGCTCCATGCTGGCGAACGCCACCGATATCAAGGATGCCGATCGCAAGACCCACGAGGCCGAGCGCAGCAAGCTCAAGGCGCAGCTTACCGGCGCCGAGCTCGACAAGGCGCTCGATGCACTGGAAAACCAGTGGAACCTCGGCGAGAGCGACCGCAAGCAGCGCTATATGAGCCACGCAATGGCCGTTGCCGCGCAGGCGCTCGATCATGTCGGCCTGCCCGCGATCATCCGTCCCTCCTTCACGCTCGGCGGCACCGGCGGCGGCATTGCCTATAACCGCTCGGAATTCTTCGAAATCATCGGCGGCGGCCTCGATGCCTCCCCGACCACGGAAGTTCTGATCGAGGAATCGGTTCTCGGCTGGAAGGAGTTCGAGATGGAAGTCGTCCGCGACACGGCGGACAACTGCATCATCATCTGCTCGATCGAGAACATCGATCCGATGGGCGTCCACACCGGCGATTCGATCACCGTTGCTCCGGCGCTGACGCTGACGGACAAAGAATACCAGATCATGCGTAACGCCTCGATCGCGGTCCTGCGCGAGATTGGCGTCGAAACCGGCGGCTCGAACGTCCAGTTTGCGGTCAATCCGAAGGACGGCCGTCTCGTCGTCATCGAAATGAACCCGCGCGTGTCGCGCTCCTCCGCTCTGGCATCGAAGGCCACCGGCTTCCCGATCGCCAAGATCGCGGCCAAGCTCGCTGTCGGCTATACGCTGGACGAACTGGAAAACGACATCACCGGCGGCGCAACCCCGGCCTCTTTCGAACCGTCCATCGACTATGTCGTCACCAAGATCCCGCGTTTCGCCTTCGAAAAATTCCCCGGCGCCTCCCCGGTTCTGACCACCGCGATGAAGTCGGTCGGCGAAGTCATGGCGATCGGCCGCACCTTTGCCGAATCGTTGCAGAAGGCCCTGCGCGGCCTTGAAACCGGCCTGACCGGCCTGGACGAGATCGAAATCCCCGGCACCGAGGAAGGCGAAGGCAGCCAGAATGCCATCCGCGCCGCCATCGGCACGCCGACGCCGGATCGTCTGCGCATGGTCGCCCAGGCGCTGCGCCTTGGCCTGACGCCAGAAGAAGTGCACGAAGGCTGCAAGATCGACCCGTGGTTCCTGGAGCAGCTCAAGAATATCGTCGACATGGAAGCCCGTATCCGCGAGCACGGCCTGCCGCAGGATGCCGCCAACCTGCGTATGCTGAAGGCCATGGGCTTCTCCGACGCGCGTCTCGCCACGCTGACCGGCAAGCGCCCGAAGGAAGTCGCCGAACTCCGCAACGGGCTCAATGTCCGCCCGGTCTTCAAGCGCATCGACACCTGCGCAGCCGAGTTCGCCTCGCCGACCGCTTACATGTACTCAACCTACGAGACGCCCTTTGTCGGCGCCGCCCGTTCGGAAGCTGAGGTCTCCGATCGCAAGAAGGTCGTCATCCTCGGCGGCGGTCCGAACCGCATCGGCCAGGGCATCGAGTTCGACTATTGCTGCTGCCACGCCGCCTTCGCGCTGAAGGATGCCGGCTATGAAGCGATCATGATCAACTGCAACCCGGAAACGGTTTCGACCGACTACGATACGTCGGATCGTCTCTATTTCGAGCCGCTGACGGCGGAAGACGTCATCGAAATCCTGCGTGCGGAGCAGGAAAAGGGCGAAGTCGTCGGCGTCATCGTTCAGTTCGGCGGCCAGACGCCGCTGAAGCTTGCCGAAGCGCTTGAGAAGAACGGCATCCCGATCCTCGGCACCGCGCCTGATGCGATCGATCTTGCCGAAGACCGCGACCGCTTCCAGAAGCTCCTGATGAAGCTCGACCTCAACCAGCCGAACAACGGCATCGCCTATTCGGTCGAGCAGGCTCGCCTCGTCGCCTCCGAAATCGGCTTCCCGCTGGTCGTCCGCCCATCCTACGTTCTCGGCGGCCGCGCCATGCAGATCCTTCATTCTGAGGGCCAGCTGCAGACCTATCTTCTCGACACCGTTCCCGAACTGGTGCCAGAAGACATCAAGCAGCGCTATCCGAACGACAAGACCGGCCAGATCAACACGTTGCTGGGCAAAAACCCGCTGCTGTTCGACAGCTACCTCGCCAATGCCATCGAAGTCGACGTCGACTGCCTGTCCGACGGCACGGACGTCTACGTCGCCGGCATCATGGAGCATATCGAAGAGGCCGGTATTCACTCCGGCGATAGCGCCTGCTCGCTGCCGCCGCGCACGCTCTCCCCCGAGATGATCGATGAGCTGGAGCGCCAGGCGAAGGCCATGGCCAAGGCTCTGAACGTCGGCGGTCTGATGAACGTCCAGTTCGCCATCAAGGACGGCACGGTCTACGTGCTCGAAGTCAATCCGCGCGCCTCGCGCACGGTGCCCTTCGTCGCCAAGACCATCGGCGCGCCGATTGCCAAGATCGCTGCCCGCGTCATGGCCGGCGAAAAGCTGGATGCGACCTTTGCCGCCTATGGCGAAAAGCCCGATCCGCGCAAGCTGAAGCACATCGCTGTCAAGGAAGCTGTGTTCCCCTTCGCCCGCTTCCCGGGCGTCGACACCCTGCTCGGACCGGAAATGCGCTCCACCGGCGAAGTCATCGGCCTCGACACCGACTTCGCGCTTGCCTTCGCCAAGTCGCAGCTCGGCGCCGGCGTCGAACTGCCGCGTGACGGAACGGTCTTCGTGTCGGTTCGCGACGACGACAAGCCGCGCGTGCTGCCGGCCATCCGCATGTTGACGGAACTGGGCTTCAAGGTGCTCGCAACCGGCGGAACCCAGCGTTATCTGGCCGAAAACGGCATCGAAGCCACGAAGATCAACAAGGTGCTTGAGGGACGTCCGCATATCGAGGATGCCATCCGCAACCGCCAGGTCCAGCTCGTCATCAACACGACCGACAGCAACAAGGCGATCTCGGACTCGAAATCGCTCCGCCGGGCGACGCTGATGCAGAAGGTGCCCTACTATACCACCATGGCTGGCGCCGAAGCCGCTGCCATGGCGATCAAGGCGCTGAAGGCCGGCAACCTCGAGGTTCGGCCGCTTCAGAGCTACTTCTGACGGCTGAAATCCGTCATCGCGAATGTGGGCAACGATAGCTGGCTCACATTCGCCTCGATAAGATTAAACCGATGCAAGATAAGGGAAGCCGTCGCCTCGTCGACCAGGCTTCAACGTATGCGAGCGGGAAGCGGCACTCCTTTAAGCATCGAATCTTCTGGAAATCGGCTGTCGCAATCTGCTATAGGTGAGCCAATATTGGCTCTACTGGTTCCGAAGTACCCCTTCGGAACCTGTTTTCTTTTGTGTGTGCGGAAGAGCAGCGCAGGGACTGAAGGATAAGGAAAATGGTTGAAAAGGTACCGATGACGCAGAGCGGGTTCGTCAAGCTGCAGGAAGAGCTGCGTTGGCGTCAGCAGGAAGAGCGCCCGCGAATCATCGAGGCAATTGCGGAAGCCCGCGCCCATGGCGATCTCTCCGAAAATGCCGAGTACCATGCTGCCAAGGAAGCCCAGAGCCATAATGAAGGCCGTATCGGCGAGCTTGAGGATCTGACAGCACGCGCAGAGGTCATCGACCTCACCAAGATGTCCGGTTCGAAGATCAAGTTCGGCGCCAAGGTGAAGCTGATCGACGAGGACACTGAGGAAGAAAAGATCTATCAGATCGTCGGTGACCAGGAAGCTGATGTAAAGGCTGGCCGCATTTCCATCTCTTCACCGATCGCCCGCGCGCTGATCGGCAAGGAAGTCGGTGATTCCATCGAAGTCAATGCGCCGGGCGGCGCCAAGGCGTACGAAATCCTGTCCATCACCTGGGGCTGATTGCCTGTGCGCGATCGTGAATCAGCGCGTGCTTCCGATCTCGGCGAGATCGAGATCATAGCAACGAACTTCAAGCGCCGGTTGTCCGGCGTGACTTCAACGATCGTGCAACTCATCCCCAAGCAGATCGAGCTTGGCTATCGTATCGCCACGCTCGGTCCAGGCTTGCCGGAGGATCTGCCAAAGCTCGGCTGGCTCAGGCTTCCCGGCCTTTGGGCCAGGCCTCGCCGGCATCGCCATCGCATCTGGCACGCTCGCCGTAACAACGAAATGCTGGTGGGCTTACTGCTGCGCTCCGTGTTGCGCATGCCGCTGAAGCTGGTTTTCACGTCGGCGGCGCAACGGCGTCATACGGGCTACACGCGTTGGCTTATCCGCCGCATGGACGCGGTAATCGCCACCAGCACCCGTTCCGGCAGCTTCCTGCAGGTTCCCCACACCGTCATCCAGCACGGCGTCGATCTCAATCGCTTTCACCCCCCGGAAACCCCGGATGACCGTATGGCCGCGACCGGATTGCCCGGTATTTACCTGATCGGCTGCTTCGGTCGCGTTCGGCATCAGAAAGGCACGGACCTCTTTGTCAAGGCGATGATAGAGCTTCTGCCACGCTATCCCGATTGGACGGCGATCGTCTGCGGTCGGGTCACTGCTGAGCATCGCGGCTTCGGCGATGAACTGGAAAAGATGGTCGCCACCGCGGGCCTCTCCGATCGCATCCGCTTCATGGGCGAAGTTGACGACATCAAACCCTGGTATCGTCGTGCCACACTTTACGTCGCCCCTTCCCGCAACGAAGGTTTCGGCCTGACGCCGCTCGAAGCCATGGCATCGCGCACCGCGGTCGTCGCCTCAGATGCCGGTGCCTACGCCGAAATGATCGTTCCAGGCGAAACCGGCGCGGTCGTCGCAGCCGGAGACGGTGAAGCTCTGACCAAAGCTATTGCTTTCTATCTGGCCAACCCCGAGGAGACGCTTCGCCAGGGCGATAATGCCGTGCGCCATGTGCGCAGCGAATTCGCGCTGGAAAAGGAAGCGACCGCTATCGGCGACGTCTATCGACAGGTACTGTCCGCAAACCGCTGAACAAGCGCGCGCATTACCCCTTCGGCTTTGTCGCAAACCTGTCGTCGTAACCGAAATCATACTTCAACAGCGCCGAAACCGGAGAGTGGTTGACCAGCGAAACACCGCGCTCTGCGGCTATTTTCCGCGCGAACACGAGATGTTTGACGATGCGCCCCTCGGCTCGGGCAATGCCGGAAAACGCAGCATCCTGGGTCGTTTCGTAAAAGCGGGGCTCACGAGCATTGGAAATGTCGATCCCGAGAAAGCCGATCGTTCGCTGTGCACAATATAGAGCAAATTGCAGCGCCGACACGGCAACAGACCCACCGACAAACACGCCCTGATTCGGTGAAAGCGAAAAGCCAGCCGTGCCGGATGCATCCAGGCGCACATATTCAAGCTTCCGAAGATCGTCGAGCGAGCGGCGGCGCGCGCCATAGGGCTTGCGGATGTCGTCGATCAGAATGATCTTCTTGTCTGTCAACCAGCTCTTATCGACCTCGCAAAGGGCACGCAGGACGGCGACCGAGAACAGACAGAGCGAGCCGGGAGCAATCTTCAAGCGCATCGTGTCGATGTGCCGCCAGACGAAACGTTCATCTTCGACTGCGATTGCCAGCGGTTCGCCGATGCGCTCACCGGCAAGCCTTATGGCACCGTTCAACAGAATAGCGCTGCCAGCTTCCATTCCGCTCAAATCGCAATCACGAATGGATGGCCCCGAGCCGACGATATAGATCGCCTCGCCGGACCGCTCGCACAACCGATCCATTCCGGTGAGATCTGCGACCCTGGCGCCGCGATAGAGCACATCGCCGCCATTTTGGTTGCGGACAATAGTGAGCCCGGGAAACCAATCCTGCACATGAGCCAGAGATCCGCCCAGAAACACACGCACACCGGACTTGATCAGAGATCGATGCCAGGGCCTACGTGTCATATCTATCTAGAGCTCTACCAGACCAAGCTTCTTGACCTGTCGAATGGTCAACATCGTGCGCACGGTATCGACATGTTCGTTCGCGGTCAAAACCTCGATCACGAAATCCTGGAAGCGGGTGAGATTTTCGGCCACGCAATGCAGCAGGAAATCGCTGTCGCCGGAGACCATCCATGCCTGCCGGACCAGCGGCCATGCCGCGGTCGCACCGGCGAAAGCCTTGAGGTTGGCCTCAGATTGATGCTTGAGGCCGACCATGCAAAAAGCCACGAGATCGAAGCCGAGCTTTGGGCTGTTCAACATGGCGTGATAGCCTTCGATGACGCCGGCTTCTTCGAGCTTGCGCACCCGGCGCAGGCATGGCGGCGCGGAGATACCCACCCGGTCCGCGAGTTCGACGTTGGTCATCCGTCCGTCCCGCTGGAGTTCCCGCAGAATCTTGATATCGATGGCATCGAGTTCGGCGCGAAGCACTTGCATTGCCTTTCTTTAATTCCCCCTCGCCAGCTTCTATATAAGGCACGAAAATTCGCAAGAAAGTTTCTCTGGGCTGACCGATTCTTACACAAAGCAGATTTGCCCTGTTAGTAATGCAAGGCTGCCCTTGAATAAATGCATAAGGCAATCATAAATGGAGCGGCGGATCGCGAAATCGCCTGCTTTACCCGGTTGAAGCCGCGGTTTCGAACTCGCTGAATTGAAAGGACTGACTATGCCCGCCCGCCACACCAAGGTGCTCATCATCGGCTCTGGCCCAGCCGGCTATACCGCCGCTGTTTACGCCGCTCGCGCGATGCTGCAGCCGGTATTGATCGCTGGAATGGAACAGGGCGGCCAGCTGATGATCACGACGGACGTCGAAAATTATCCTGGCTTTGCCGATCCGATCCAAGGTCCGTGGCTGATGGAGCAGATGCTTCAGCAGGCGCAGCATGTCGGCGCGGAGATCGTCAACGATCTGGTGACCGAGGTTGACACCACCAAGCGTCCTTTCGTCGCGCACACCGATAGCGGCCAGGTCTGGACCGCCGACACGCTCATCATCGCCACCGGCGCCAAGGCGAAATGGCTCGGCATCGAGAGCGAACAGCATTTCCAGGGCTTCGGCGTCTCCGCTTGCGCCACCTGCGATGGCTTTTTCTATCGCAACAAGGACGTAATCGTGGTCGGCGGCGGCAACAGCGCCGTTGAAGAGGCATTGTACCTCTCGAATATTGCGAAGTCGGTGACTGTGGTGCATCGCCGCGACACCTTCCGCTCGGAAAAGATCCTGCAGGAACGCCTGTTTGCCAAGGCAAACGTCAAGGTTCTCTGGAACACGGAAGTCGCCGAGATCACCGGTACGCCGGCCAAGCCGCCGATGCCGCCGTCAGTGACGGGCGCTCGCCTGCGCGACGCACGCACGGGTGCAATCACCGAGCTGCCGATCGACGGCGTCTTCGTTGCGATCGGCCACGCACCGGCAACGGAACTTTTCAAGGGCAAGCTGAAGCTCAAGGACAACGGCTATCTCTGGACCGCTGCTGATTCGACCGCGACCAGCGTCGACGGCATCTATGCCGCCGGCGATGTGACCGACGATACGTTCCGACAGGCGATCACTGCAGCGGGGATGGGCTGCATGGCCGCACTTGAGGCGGAACGCTACTTGACCGGGCACATGCCCGTCGCCGTGGCTGCGGAGTGAAGCAGCCAATGAGGGGAAACGGCATGCCATTGGATTGGGACAAGCTGCGTATTTTTCACGCGGCTGCCGAAGCGGGTTCGTTCACGCATGCGGCGGATAAATTGCATTTGTCCCAATCCGCCATCAGCCGACAGGTCAGCGCACTTGAGCAGGATGTCGGTATAAAGCTTTTCCATCGCCATGCGCGCGGTCTTATCCTTACCGAACAGGGTGAGCTGCTCTATCGCACGGCCCACGACGTTCTGCTGAAGCTCGAAACGGTCAAGATGCAATTGACCGAAACGACCGACAAGCCGAGCGGCAAGCTGCGTGTTACGACGACCGTCGGTCTCGGCCAGGGTTGGCTCACAGACAAGATACAGGAATTCCTGCAGCTCTATCCTGACATGCAGATCCAGCTCATCCTCGACAACGAGGAGTTGGATGTGAACATGCGCCACGCGGATTGCGCCATTCGTCTGCGCCAGCCGCAGCAGTCTGACC
>NZ_JAELTU010000198.1 GCF_016429015.1 Rhizobium sp. ASV20 | reverse complement strand
ACGCACCAACGATGCCGCCCGCGGCGCCGCCGATGACGGCACCGGCCGCAGCGCCAGCCGCAGTGGCAACGAGCCAGCCTGCTGCAACAACGGGGCCAACGCCTGGAATGGCAAGCATACCGAGCCCTGCAAGCAGTCCGCCCGCTCCACCGGCAACCGCGCCGATCCCGGCGCCCGCGCCGGCGCCTTCAGCGGATTTATTCCCCTGCCCTTCCACGGCTTCCCTGCTTTCCCGACGCGAGACGATGCTGATATGGTCGGAGGGGACGCCGGCGCCCTCGAGAGCCTTTACGGCGTCTCGCGCATCGTCATAGCTTTCATAGAGTGCACTGATGACTTTCATGAGAATATCCTTTCCTTGAGCTGTCGCCTTACGTGAGGTGAAGATTATTTCGCGACCACCACATTTCCCTGGAAGTCGAGTGAGACGTTGACGGTTTTTCCGTCCTTGTTCGCCGTTGCTCGCCACACACCCTGATCGTCGAGCTTCAGAGCGGTCACGTCCTTAAAGCCTGCATCCTCCAGTCGCGATTTCGCTTGTCCTTCTGTGAAGCTGTTCTTGCCGGCAACCGGTGCGCCCGGATTGGTTTCACCGGAAGTCGAAAGGGCGGGTGTCGTTTGAGACGTTTTCGGTGTCTCGCTCTGAGCAAGGGCCGGCGCGGCCGCAAGGCACATGACAATAAGACTAAAAGTGAGTTTTTTCATAAGGTTCCTCCAAAGACTAAATGCTGTTTGGTCATGTTGGAAAAACAATCGGCAGGGCTAAATGTTCCAGGATACTTGCTTCGGCTCGCACGCCTCGATGAACACGGGATGTTGCACGAACCGCGTGCGCACCCCTGACTTCGGCTCGCATCAGTGGGTGACGATGGAGAGCTCTCAGGCACCCCGACCACCGAGGCTCTTGTCAGGAAATCGGAAACAGGTCCCAATCGGGATCGCGATGGCCGAGAATTTCACCGGAAATCAATGTGGCTGCAATCTGGCTGAAGGTTATGCCGTTTCCTCCAAAGCCCATTGCGACAAAGACATTCTCCATGTCCGGAACCCGGCCGATCATCGGTAGCCCGTCCGGTGTCACGCCAAAGGCGGCTGACCACTCGAAATCGGGGCGTCCAATCGATATGCCGGTAAGATCCGCGAGCTTGTCTACGAGAATCTTTGTCTTTTGCCGACGCTTGTCCTCGTCCTTGTAAGCGGCCTCGGCATTCTCGTCTTCTCCGCCGAGAATCACACGTCCGTCCGATGTCGAACGAAAATAGAGGTAGGGCTCAGCCCCCTCCCAGACGAGATAGTCGTTCAGCCATCCAGGCTTCTTGAGCCGTGGTCTGCTCGCAAGCGCCCATGTCGAGACGATTTGTTGGCGCTTGCTTGCCAGGCTGTCCAAGAATTCGTAGCCCGTGCAGAACACCACGGCTCGCGCTGAAAGCAGCCAGCCCTGCGACGTCGAAAGGATGACGGCATCGTCGAGCGGCATGAGGTCCTTGATTTCGACGGGCGATGCGATTTCCACACCTTCCTTTTTTGCAGTCCGAAGAATGGCCGCTGTCAGCTGTGCCGGATTGGCCGATGCCGAGACCGCGCTCTCGATCGCGGCGCTCCGCTCGATCGAGAAGCGTCGGTGGAGGGTGTGCGCATCGAGGAATTCAGCCCCAAGGCCCGCCTGCACTCTCGCATCCACCTCCATGCGGAGGGCGCGAGCGCCATATTCGTCGCCCGCAAGAAAGAGGCTCTTCTTGGCCCGGAAGGCACATTTCAAGTTGAGGTCGGACACCAGGCGACCCAGCTGTTCTACAGCGCCCGCCGATCTTTGCCAGATGCGTTGCGCCTTCCTGGTCCCAACCAACTTCGCAAGAGCATGCAGCGGGGTGTCAATTTCGTGCTGGATCATGGCTGTGCTGGCAAGGCTGCTACCATGGACCGGTTGCCTGCGGTCAACAAGGAGAATGCGCAGCCGCTTGCCGATCAGGGCGTTCGCCATCAGTGCGCCGCTTATCCCGGCGCCGACGATGATCACATCATAATGCGAGCGACGCGCGCTTCCATACGTCTTGATCGACCCGCCGGGAAGCGTGGCCCAGAGGGACTGGTGGCGATGAAGCGCCTGGCGCCGCGTCAAAGTCGGGGAGTCTTTCAAGGGGATGTTCCGGGTTGCGAAGGCCACATGTTCAGGCATCAACGAAATGCGGAAAACCTGGTTCCACCGGAATTTTGGAACGACCGCCTGATGTTGAGCGCGAAAGACTGAACAAACTCAGCACTCAGGCATTGTTCTTGTGCAACCCAAAAGGAGGATCTCCCATGGACTGGAACCGCGTTGAAGGAAACTGGAAACAGGTCAAAGGCAAGGTCAAGGAACAATGGGGCAAGCTGACGGACGATGATCTCGATCAGATCGCCGGTCGACGCGAGCAGTTGGAAGGCAAGATCCAGGAGCGCTACGGCCTTGCGAAGGATCGAGCAAAATCCGACATTGACGACTGGTACGGCCGCCAGGGCTGGTAGCCATGTTCGGGACACCAGCGCGGCCGGTCTCCGCATGTTTCACCATCACTCGAGGAATTTCAAAGGCCGCATTTGCGGCCTTTCTTTCATAACCGTTCAGCCGCGGATCTGGAAGCCCGCCTCCGATCGGGCCGCCCAACGCTGCCAGCTCGAAACAATCCGCGAAGGCGGATGATCTTGGGTCCGAGATTCGCATCGATCTTTCGCGGATTGAGGGGAAGTGGATGGTCGCCTTGAGATCAACAGCAATATGGCTGCGTTCGACAGAAGTGCCGAACCCGTCATGCCCTGCGGCTTGGTCATCGCCTGAAAACAGAATCGCATCGAGGCGCTTGCCGAGATCTGCACGGCATGCCATGTAGGTACCCCGCTATTCCGGATTTATATCATGAGGCGATAACCGCTATCAGCTGCCGACCACGGCTCGTTCGCTAGGACAATGCCGGGTTCGAGCGACCGTCGATCGATGCATCACGTTTTTCGATGAATAAAGGCGAAGATTCGACTTGAAAGCACCCAAAGGTTGCGCAATGACTTATGCGTCCAAGCGCCATAGGGGGATTCATCCATGAAGTTTGCCAAACTCGTTTTTGCATGCCTTTCGCTGCTTGCGGTTTCCAGCCTTGTGATTTCGGCGCCCGCCGACGCGAGAAACCGGAAGTACAGCCATCGTGTCGGCGGCTATAACAGCCATGGCAAAGGTAGCCACTATTCAGGCGGCTATTGATCGAGCTTAAGCGGAACTACCATGCAGACCCAGACGCTGAAGCGTGAACGAGGTTCTGTCGTCGAAACTGAGAGCAAGCTTGTCGCGCCGCCCAATTGATAGGTTGCCAATGACGATACGAGCAAGCCGAAGAGAGGCTCTCAAATCCCTGGGAGCAGCGCTACTGGTTAGTGCAACCCCGGCAATCGCGGACGAAAAGCGCTCCGATTGGCAGGTTGCTGCTTCTGGTGAGATAAACTTCAAGTCTGACCCGGTAACGCGTTTCGATGATCTGGCAAAAAGCGGAAAGCTATCGGGTGTGCACGGAGTGGTCGCCTTGCGAGGGGGCCGGATTGTCTTTGAGCGCTACATCGATGGCAACGATATGAAGTGGGGGCAGTCGCTAGAAAATGTGAAGTTCGGACCGGAAACCCTTCACGACATCAGATCCGTCACTAAAAGCATCATTGGTCTGCTCTACGGTGTTGCGCTCGCCAAAGGGCGCGTGCCAGCGCTTGACAAGCCGATCGTCGCGCAGTTTCCCGAATACGCTGATCTTGGCTGCGATCCTGAACGCCAGCGCATCACCATTCGCCACGCACTGACGATGACGCTGGCCATGGAATGGAACGAAAACGCCCCTTACACCGATCCTGCCAACAGCGAAATAGCGATGGAGCGAGCGCCGGATCCCTATCGCTTCGTCCTGGATCGTCCCATTCTTGCCAAACCTGGAAGGGGCTGGATTTACAGTGGCGGTGCGGTTGCGCTGCTTGGCAAACTCATCGAGCGAGGTACTGGCCAGAATTTGCCGGCCTTCGCGAAAGAGGTGCTTTTTGATCCCCTCGGCATCAACGCAACGGAATGGATCCGGGGCCAGGACGGTGAACCCTCGGCTGCATCGGGGCTACGGTTGTCACCTCGCTCACTGGCCCGCATCGGGCAGATGATCTTGCAGGACGGTCAATGGCAAGGCCACAGCGTCATCCCCAAAACCTGGCTTGACGAGAGTTTCCAGCCGGCCGCCATCGTCGATATTGGCTGGCCGGGAATGCATTATGGCTATCTCTGGTATCTCGGCGAGGAGGCTGTAACAGACAAAACAGGAACCTATGGCGAGCGTTTCGTCGCTGCATTCGGCAATGGCGGACAGCGGCTGTTCGTCTTCCCGGGCTTTGACTTTGTCCTCGCCATCACTACCGGCAATTACAATTCCCCGGATCAGTGGAAGGCGCCCGCGGCGCTGTTGTACAACGTGTTTCTGCCCAGTCTCACGGAGACCTGACGCCGGGATCAATCGGCATCATTTCGTAGTTTTGCCCGTCACCGCACCGCAGCTTATATTCAAGGAGCGTCTTCAGGCCGGAGCGCAGGTAGCGCATTCGGCTGTGTGAAGCGAGCACCCACGCCACTTCCGTTTCCAGGGGTGAGCTCGCCTCCAACGGCTTCTGGCGCCGGTCTAAGCGCGTTTGAGTTGGCAATAGTGGTCGATGGCACTCCATTCTCGGCCTCCATTCGACGCACTGCCGATATCCCGACACGCACCGCGTTCGCAAGACACTTAACGGTTCGGCGCAGAGACAGGTCACCGCGAAATTGAAAACAGACCGGCTGTCGGCTGCATCCAGCGTGGCGAGCTTGGAATACTGCCCAACCACAATCAAGCTCTTCGGAGCTCGGATCATGGGTGTTTCCGAGAATCGGCAGAAACTTTATCCATCACCATGCAAGGTCATGTGCTCACGAACGTTGCCGAACCGCACGCTGATGCGATGCTCACACTGTGGGGCAAGTGGTTTGCGCTACACGAGAGGTGCCACGTGTTATCCATCAGACAGCGGGAGATCGAAACCCGCGTTCCGGCGATGGTCGCTTACAACCAAATTGGCGGATTCTTTTGTCGCCGGAAAGAACATGCAGGTTAGTGCCGAACTCCAAAAGTTAGCGGGCGAATGGGATGCCGACGATCAGCGCGGATACAGCAGGGCACATCTGGAGGCACTGGAAGCCACACGGCGCCTCTGGATGATCCTTACCTCCACGATTGGCGGCGTCACGACCATGCGCTGCATGCCCTCGTCGAAAGTGAAGCCCCCTATACTGGTACGGGTGAAAGCCCTTGGCTGGAACTGCGGTCTATTCTCGGTGATCTCATCGAGAACGGAGTTCTGAACGGCATGTCGCCAGCAGCACGGACAGCTTGATGGGGATTGGCAGCAGCCGAGAGATCGACTTGGCGGGATTTCGTGGAAGTGTGAGCGCAATGAGATCGACCGCGCGCAACACGCGCCCAATTCAGTCGACGTCCCGCGCAGTGTATGTGACCAGGGTAACTCGATCTTCTCCTCTGACCTCTTCGCTCTCATCGAGCCGCGGTCGGGACGACACAGGCTTCCTCATTCCCGAGGCAGACGACGATGCCGTCGAAGCGCGGATCGGAAATGAGGGTATGGCTCCCGTCACCATGCCCCGCGCTGGCAAATGCCGGACCACCTTGACCCTGAACCGGCGGCAATGGCGGCGTGGTATCGGGTTGGTAGGAGCGAGGAATGATGGCACTGGCCAGCTCGCCGGTCGGGGTCGACGGTGCCGCATTGACCGTCAGCACGCCATCGGTGAAGCGCATGGCATAGTTGGCCGACGATGTCAGGCTTCCCCTGGTGATGGCATAGCTGCCCGGTGCGGAGAAGGGATTGGCCGCACTCACAAGCTCACCGAACAGCCGGTCGCCATTGACGAGACCCGCACCGCCGATGGTGTAGGCAAAGAGCGGATTGGCCGCTCCCGTCACCCGGCTGGCATTGCTGGCGATGACGTCGATCAGCCGTGGCGTGATCGTCAGGTTGGCACCGGTATAGCCGATCGTGTAGTTGCCGTTGCCGAGCGTGCCGAGGCCGATGGCATAGGAGCCGACATTGGAGGCAGCATTGGCCGCGGTCGACAGTGCCCCGGTCAGGCTGTCGCCATGGATGAGGCCGGTCGCGACATAGCTGAGAAGCGGGTTCTGGTCGCCATAGCTGCGGCTGGCACTGTTGGCCGATACCGTGATCGCCCGCGGGGTGACGGCAAGATTGCCGGCGGTGAAGGCGAGGTCATAATTGCCAGAGGCTGCGAGCGATCCCTGGCCAATGCCGTAGATCCCGACATTGGAGGCGGCATTGGCCGATGTGACGAGATTGCCCGACAGCGTGTCGCCATTGACCAGCCCTGCGCCGCCGACGGTATAGGTGAGAAGCGGATTGGCATCGCCATAGGCACGGCTTTGATTGTTGGCCGCCACCGTGATGGCACGTTTGGTGACGGTCAGGTCGGCACCGCTATAGCTGATATCATAGTTGGCATTGCCAAGCGTTCCCTGGGTGATGCCGTAGGTCCCGACGCCCGAGGCTGCCGTTGCCGCACTGGCAAGCCCACCGGACAGGACATCGCCGTTGACGAGCCCTGCGCCACCGATCGTGTAAGTGAAGGCCGGATTGGCATCACCATAGATGCGGCTTGCGCCATTCGCCGTGACCGTGATGGCACGCCGGGCGATATTGGCAAGCGCGCTGGCCGTGTTCGAGGTGAGTGTATAATTGCCGGCATCTGCACCAGCGAGCGACAGACCGGAGATGGTGACAACCTTGTCCGAGCCGGCATTGGCATCGGCGAAGACACCAGCATAGCCATTGCCGAGCGTGAGCACATCGCCGGCGACCATGCCGTTGAAGGAGACGCCATTGCTGTTCAGGGTCGCATTGGCCGACCCGTCATAGGTCTTGCCATTGGCGGTGATGCCGCTGATTGCAGAAATGGTGGCCTTGGCGATGTCGACCGTGCCGCTGCCAAGAACATAGTTCGAGGCGAGGCCACCATTCGTCCCGTCGCCCAGCAACAGCGAGGAAAGCGCCACCGACTTGCCATTGCCGGCATTCTTGTCGCCCATGCTGCCGGCGCCCGACAGCGTCAGCGTCTCATTGCCGACAAGGTTCGACAGCGTCAGCATCGAATGATCGAGAGCGGTGGTGCCGTCATAGACCCGGTTGCCCGAGAGATTGATCACCCGCTGGCCGATATCGGCAAGCGTGCTCGCCGTGGACGATGCGAGCGTGTAGTTGCCGGCGTCGGCGCCGGTGAGACTCAGACCGGAGATGGTGACCGTCTTGCCCGAACCGGCATTGGCGTCCGCGAAGGCACCGGCGTAACCATTGCCGAGCGTCAGCACGTCACCGGCAACCATGCCAGTGAAGTTGGCTCCATTGGTGTTCAGAGTGGCACCTGTGGTGCCGTCATAGGTCTTGCTCGATGCGGCAATGCCGCCGATCGACGAGATCATCGCCCTGGCGATGTCGGCCGTATAGGTGCCGCCGGCCAGCGTATAGTTCGAGGCAAGACCGCCATCGCCATGGATGCTGTCCCCCAGGGCCAGCGAGCCGAGGCTCACCGACTTGCCGTTGCCGGCATTCTTGTCAGCCATGCCGCCTGTGCCCGACAGTGTCAGGGTCTCGCCCGAGACGAGATTGGACAGGGCGAAGATCGAGTGGTCGAGCGCCGTGGTGCCGTCATAGACCCGGTTGCCCGACAGGCTGATCAGCCGCTGGGCGATATTGGCAAGCGTGGTGGTCGTGTTCGACGCGAGCGTATAGTTGCCGGCGTCCGCGCCAGCGAGACTGAGACCGGAGATGGTCACGACCTTGCCCAAACCCGCATTGGCATCGGCGAAGGCACCGGCGTAACCATTGCCGAGCGTCAGCACGTCTCCGGCAACCATGCCAGTGAAGCTGGCTCCATTGGTGTTCAGAGTGGCACCTGTGGTGCCGTCATAGGTCTTGCCATTGGCGGTAATGCCGCCGATCGTGGTGATGACAGCCCTGGCGATGTCGGCCGTATAGGTGCCGCCGGCCAGCGTATAGTTCGAGGCAAGACCGCCATCGCCATGGATGCTGTCCCCCAGGGCCAGCGAGCCGAGGCTCACCGACTTGCCGTTGCCGGCATTCTTGTCAGCCATGCCGCCTGTGCCCGACAGTGTCAGGGTCTCGCCCGAGACGAGGTTGGACAGGGCGAAGATCGAGTGGTCGAGCGCCGTGGTGCCGTCATAGACCCGGTTGCCCGAGAGACTGATCAGCCGCTGGGCGATATTGGCAAGCGCGCTGGCCGTGTTCGAGGTGAGTGTATAGTTGCCGGCATCCGCGCCAGCGAGCGACAGACCGGAGATCGTCACCGTCTTGTTCGAACCGGCATTGGCATCGGCGAACAGGCCGGAGAAGCCAGCGCCGAGGGTGAGCGCGTCTCCGGCGACCATGCCGTTGAAGGAGACGCCATTGCTGTTCAGGGTCGCATTGGCCGACCCGTCATAGGTCTTGCTATTGGCGGTAATGCCGCTGATTGCAGAAATGGTGGCCTTGGCGATGTCGACCGTGCCGCTGCCAAGAACATAGTTCGAGGCGAGGCCACCATTCGTCCCGTCGCCCAGCAACAGCGAGGAAAGCGCCACAGACTTGCCATTGCCGGCATTCTTGTCGCCCATGCTGCCGGCGCCCGACAGCGTCAGCGTCTCATTGCCCAAAAGGTTCGACAGCGTCAGCATCGAGTGGTCGAGCACCGTCGTGCCGTCATAGATGCGGCTGCCCGACAGGCTGATGACCCGCTGGGCGATATTGGCAAGCGTGCTCGCCGTGGACGATGCGAGCGTGTAGTTGCCGGCGTCGGCGCCGGCGAGACTCAGACCGGAGATGGTGACCGTCTTGCCCGAACCCGCATTGGCATCGGCGAAGGCACCGGCGTAACCATTGCCGAGCGTCAGCACGTCTCCGGCAACCATGCCAGTGAAGCTGGCTCCATTGGTGTTCAGAGTGGCACCTGTGGTGCCGTCATAGGTCTTGCTCGATGCGGCAATGCCGCCGATCGACGAGATCATCGCCCTGGCGATGTCGGCCGTATAGGTGCCGCCGGCCAGCGTATAGTTCGAGGCAAGACCGCCATCGCCATGGATGCTGTCGCCCAGGGCCAGCGAGCCGAGGCCAACAGACCTGCCGTTGCCGGCATTCTTGTCACCCATCGAACCGGTGCCCGACAGCGTCAGGGTCTCGCCCGAGACGAGGTTGGACAGGGCGAAGATCGAGTGGTCGAGCGCCGTCGTGCCGTCATAGATGCGGTTGCCCGACAGGCTGATCACCCGCTGGCCGATATTGGCAAGCGTGCTCGCCGTCGTATTGGCCAGTGTGTAGTTGCCGGCATCCGCGCCGGCGAGCGACAGGCCGGAGATGGTCACCGTCTTGTTCGAACCGGCATTGGCATCGGAGAACAGGCCCGAGAAGCCAGGTCCGAGGGCAAGCACGTCGCCACCGATCTTGCCGGTGAAGGTCACGCCGCTGCTGTCGAGTATGGCATTGGCCGAGCCGTCATAGGTCTTGTTGCCGGCGACAATGCCGCCGATCGAGGTGATGGTGGCCCTGGCGATGTCGGCTGATGTCGTCGCGGTCGTCGTCGCCAGCGTGTAATTGCCGGCATCCGCCCCAGACAGCGAAAGACCAGAGATGCTGACGACCTTGCCGGTCCCGGCATTCCTGTCGGAGAAACTGCCGCTATAGCCGGCACCGACGCCGAGGGCGTCGCCGGCAACCATGCCGTTGAAGGATGCCCCCGCCGTGTTCAGCAGCGCACCCGTCGTGCCGTCATAGGTCTTGTTGGAAGCTCCGATGCCACCGATCGAGGAGATCACCGCCCTCGCAATATCGGCCGTGGTCGTCGCCGTGGTCGAGGCCAACGTATAATTATCGGCATCCGTCCCCGACAGCGACAGACCCGAGATCGTCACCGTCTTGCCGGTCCCGGCATTCTTGTCGGAGAAGGCGCCGGCAAAGCTGCTTCCGAGCGTCACGCTGTCGCCGGACAGGATACCGTTGAGGACGACGCCATTGGTGTTCAGCGTCGCATTGGTCGTGCCGTCATAGGTCTTGCCGTTGGCGGTGATGCCGCCGATCGCGGAAATGATCACCTTGTCGATGGTGATCGTGTTGCCGCTGCCATCGCCGAGCGTGTAGTTCGAGGCAAGGCCGGCACTGCTGCCGGTGCCGTTGCCGAGCAGAAGCGTTCCGAGCGAAAAGCCAAGGTTGCTGCCGGCATTCTTGCTGGCAAGCTGGCCAAGACCCGACAGCGTCAGCGTCTCGCCATTGGCAAGGTTGGAGAGGCTCAGATTGCCGGCCGCGACATTGGTCGTGCCGTCATAGCCGCGGTTGCCCGACAGCGAGATCAGCCGCTTGTTGATCGTCACCTTGCCGGCGCCATAGTCGACATAATAGTCGCCGGCGGCGCCCGTCGCATAGGTCAGTGCCAGAACATTGGCGTCGGCATAATTGTACGTCCCGGCATTGACGACGCTCGAGCCAAACCCGACGCCGACATCTGCCGCACCGACGCCATCGACCGTTACACCCGACGTGATCGCATCGCCATAGGTGGCGCTGGTATTCCCCGACAGGCGGACATAGTAGTCGTAGACGGGATCGCTGGTCTGGTTGCGCAAGACCGGCAAGCCGCCGGCCTTCAGCGTCGCCCAGGTCGAACCGAAGTCCCATCCCGCATCGATGAACGCGAAGGGGTTGTTCATCTGCGCGGTGGTCAGGCCGGTGACGCCCGTCGTCAAGCCTGCGCCGATGCCGGAGGACTGGCCGGTCGTCGTGGTATTGAAAAACGAAGCGGTGATGGTTCCGTCGTTTTCTCCGACGAGGCCGCCGACATTGCCACCGTGGCCCGTCACGCTGCTGGTGGCGTAGCTCTGCGTGATCGTGCCGTAGTTTTCTCCGACGAGGCCGCCGACACCTATGTAACCCGTCACGCTGCCGCTGGCGTAGCTCTGCGCGATCGAGCCAGAGTTGTTGTAGCCAACGAAGCCGCCGACGTAGAAGGCGCCCGTCACGCTGCCGCTGACGTAGCTCTGCGTGATCGTGCCGCTATTCCCGCCGACAAGAGCGCCGACGTAATTGGCGCCCGTGACGCTGGCATTGACGAGTCCGAGATCGGTGATGGTGCCGTACATGCCAAGATATGCGAACAGGCCGACCACATCCGTGCTCGACCGGCTGATGGTCAGGCCGGTGATCGTATGGCCGGCTCCGTTAAGACTGCCGTTAAAGCCGCCGCCGGAGCTGGCGATCGGCACCCAGCCGCTGGTGCTCCAGATCCCGGCGACACTGCTGCCCGCCGTGGCGGAGGCGTCGATGTCCGCGCCCAGCACATAGTTGCCGGACAGGTTGGTACCCATCAGCGCGAGCTGATGCAGGTTGTTGATGGTGGTGACGCCATTGGCATCGGGGGCCGCCGCTTCCGAGCGCAGGATCGGCCGCATGTCGCCGAACTGGTACCAGACATTGGTGAAATCCCAATCCGTATAGCTGGCAGCGTTACGGGCCTGCGCCGTCGTCAGCCCGACCGCCCCTGTGGTCGAGCCGTAGCCAATTGCAGCGCCCTGCCCTGTTGTCCCGGTGTCCCAGTATGACGAGGTGATGGTGCCCTGGTAATCGTAGCCGACCAGTCCGCCGACCTGAGAGCTGCCGCTGACGTTGCCGCTGGCGTAGGATGCATCAATCGTCTGGTAATTTGTGCCGACCAGTCCGCCGACAGCGATGCCGCCGGAGACACTGCCGAGCGCGTAGGACTGGACAATGCTGCCATTCACGGTATTGAAGCCGACTAGTCCACCGACGGTTGAACTCGCGTTGATGCTGCTATTCGCATAAGATTTCATGATGCTGCCAGCGTTCGAGCCAACGAGTCCGCCGACAGCCGTGGTGCCGGCGACACTGCCGGTTGCGTAGGACTGGCTGATGGCGCCGAGGTTCACGGTGGCACCGACGAGACCGCCGACATTGTTCGAGCCGTTTCTGCCGACTGTGCCGGTGAAATAGGACTCTGTGACGATGCCCCCGTCTAGGCGGCCAACCAGTCCGCCCAAGTAGCCTAAACCGGTCACGGCGCCGGTGGCATAGGAGGAACTGATGGTGCCGTAGCTTTCGCCGACCAGGCTGCCGACGTAGTATGCGCCGGTGAAGCTCCCGCCGGTCAGCCCGAGATTGGTGATCGCCCCGCCCTGGCTGATGACACCGAAGAGGCCGACACTGCTGATGGTCGGTCTGTTTATGGCAAGCCCTGTGATCGTGCGGCCAGCACCGCTAAGAACGCCCGTGAAACCGGTGTTGCTGTTGCCGATGGGATTGAAGCCTGCACCGGAATTCCAGTTCACCGTGCCCGAAGCGTCAATATCGCTGCCGAGCGCCCACTTGCCGGCAAGATAAGCGTTTGACGAGCCGATGCCCTGCAGGCCGTAGACATCCGATACCGTGTAGGCTGTCGCGGTGCTGGTGCCATCGGTGCTGGTGCCATCGCCGCCTGTCACACGCAGGAACGAGCCGCCATTCAGCTGGAAATCCTTGGCGTAAAAGCTCGGCAGCGCCGCAGTGTTCTGCACCCAGCTGCCCGAAGTCAGCTTGAAAGTGCCGCCGACGCTGACGGCGGCGGTGGCCGAGATCGTGCCGCCGGAGGTGAGCGTCAGGCCGCCCGTCGTCGCGGTGATCGTGCTGTTGATGTTGATGTCCGAGGCGGCTTTCAGCGTCAGCGTCGACCCGGAGGTCCAGGCGATCGGTGCAGCCACCGTGATGGTGCCGGCCTGCGGATTGGTGGCATCCGATGACGAGCCCGTCGTCACCGTAACGTTGGCCGTCGCCAGTGCATTGGTCAGCGTGCTGACGTTGATGATGCTGTCATTGCC
>NZ_JAELTU010000197.1 GCF_016429015.1 Rhizobium sp. ASV20 | reverse complement strand
CGTCAGGGCTGAACCGCTTTCGCGCCAACAATTCTGGCAAGGGGCAGGTGCCGGTATGAAACGGCTTTCCGCGTGCCATCGAGCGGCCCTGCCCGCGATGACCAGGCCCGCCGACAGGTGTCATAGCATGGGCTCGTCATCTCTGACTGCCGTGGTCGGACCTCCACCGCTGCTGACATGCTCTGTATGCCATCGTCCGTCAGCGAGTTGATAGCTGATTTCGGCATCATCGCCACCCTGGTGTTGTCGAACTGCGGCGGATTTGGCAGCCGCAAGCGCACTTTCGTGGTCAGGAAACGCCTCCGACCAGACGTCACGGACCCGGTAAGCAAATCCCTCGTCATGGCGACCAACATGATATGTCAACGGCATCAGTTCCTCCATATTTGTCAATTGAAGCGGAAATCAACGGTGCAACAGGGACCGGTCTTTGCAGGGCACGCATGCGCCTATTACCGTCTCCCGTCGAAGCCTCCAGACCGGCAAAGGTTCCATGCAGCACGAGAATTTGCCGATGTTTGCCGATGATTGGCGAGCTACGACGTGCAATAGTCCGACCAATCGATGCTTGCAAATTGCACCTTGCTGCCAGGAGGAGTGCAGGCGCTTTGGTCCGGCCGAGCTTGGGAATTGATAGTGATCCCGATAACCTGCCTTGAGGTCATCGGGATGAAAAACCCGGTCCTTTGTCCGGGATTTTGTTAGAAGGCGAATGCCTTCGACGTCAAAGGCGCCGAGGTGGCATCGGGGCCGAAATCCGCCTCGCCGGAAATGTCTAGCAGCTCCTGCAGGCGCTGGCGCGCACGGTTGACGCGACTCTTGATCGTGCCGAGGGCACAACCGGAAATCTCTGCAGCTTCCTCATAGGAAAATCCCGACGCCCCCACCAGGATGATCGCTTCTCGTTGGTCCGGCGGTAGCTGATCCAGCGCCTTGCGAAAATCCTGAAGATCGAGCGCGCCATATTGCGAGGGATGCGTTGCCATCGCTTCGGTGAAGAGGCCGTCGCTGTCCTGCACTTCGCGGCCACTCTTGCGCATCTGGCTGTAAAGCTCGTTGCGCAGGATCGTGAAAAGCCACGCCTTCATATTGGTGCCCATCGCGAAATGATCCTGCTTGGCCCAGGCCTTCATGATCGTATCCTGAACGAGGTCGTCGGCGCGGTCGTGGCGACCTGTCAACGAAATGGCAAAGGCACGGAGGCTCGGGAGAGCGGAGAGCAGTTCGCGCTTGAAGCTCGTTTGCTGTTCCATGGCGCGCACCTCCTATTTTGAAACTTTTGCAGAGGCCAGGCGCTCGGCATGATCGAGCTTTTCGAGCAGATCAAGAAACCGATCGGGAATGGCTTCATCCTGCATGGCCGAATAGAAAGAACGCAGCCTGTTGCCGATCTGATTGTTGGGATCGAGGATATCGATGGCGCGCAGATCCGGTTCTTTCCTGTCTGCGTCAGGTTTCTGAAGAAACATATAGCCTGCTCACATTTTTGTTACGTTTAAAGGGCGGAGCATTCGTTCGTCCTGCAAAGACCGGTGATCTTCATTCAAAACCAGGTAGGGAGCGAATGAAGAAGAGGACTGATTGTGAGCGGCGAAATGCGACAGACAAAAAAAAGTTCCGATAAAAAGGAACCTGTTTGGCAAAATAACGTTTTTCGATCGCCGCGGCCTAAGGCCGCGTTCTGTTTAGGATTTTCTATAAGTCGGGAGCCATTGATGACACTTTCCACACGCATCGCGCCGCATCTTCCTTATTTGCGTCGCTATTCTCGCGCTTTGACCGGAACCCAGACGTCCGGGGACGCTTATGTCGCTGCGGTTTTGGAAGCCATCATCACCGACATCTCCATCTTTCCCGACACGGATAGTGACCGTGTCGCGCTCTATAAACTGTTCACCAAGCTGTTCAGCTCGGTAATGCTTCAGATTCCCGAGCCGACCTCGCCCTTTGCCTGGGAACAGCGCGCTTCGGTCAATCTGTCCAAAGTCTCGCCGCGCGCGCGTCAGGCCTTCCTGCTCGGATCCGTCGAAAGCTTCCACCTCAGCGAGATCGCCGAAATTCTCGATGTCTCTGAAAGCGAGGCCAAGCATCTGCTCGACACCGCGTCGCAGGAAATCTCGCGGCAGGTGGCCACAGAAATCATGATCATCGAGGATGAGCCGCTGATCGCGATGGATATCGAGCAGATGGTCGAAAGCCTCGGCCATCGCGTCACCGGCATCGCCCGCACGCATGCGGAAGCCGTAGCACTCTACAATGCGACGAAGCCGGGAATGGTCCTTGCGGATATCCAGCTGGCGGACGGCAGCTCGGGCATCGACGCCGTCAACGATATCTTGAAGAGCGCCAGCATCCCGGTGATCTTCATCACAGCATTCCCGGAGCGGCTTTTGACGGGAGAGCGGCCGGAGCCGACCTTCCTTGTGACCAAGCCATTCAATCCGGACATGGTGAAGGCCCTCATCAGCCAGGCACTTTTCTTCAACGAATCCATAAGGCAGGCGGCGTGATTTGAGAGCGTCTTCACATTGCCTCCTCGATTTTCAATTTGAAAGAGCGGCCAACCGGCGAATTGTTCCTGCATTCTCCCGTAGAGCGGACCTTCACGTTTTTAATGGGCGCGAGAAGGCGAATGAATGGCCGGTAGAATTCCTGCGCCTAAACTGTCTGTTTTCGTGGATAAACGGCGCCCAGACACCCCGTCGCGTGCCATCTCCACAGCTAGGGAGCGGAGAGACGGGTGGTGGACCGTCTCTCCGCAGTTCATCACAGACCTCGATCAATGAAATAGCGTCTGCGTTCTTCGGTAATCTGATCTGTCGTATAAGGAGCTGCTTTGTCGTCGAAGCGCGACCACCCGCCATTGACGTAATCCGTCCGACGGCGGTCCAGATCAACCGGCTGAAGGTTCGTCAGCATGGTTTGGGCTTCGAGAGCTCTGTTATCGTCGACCTTGGCGACGACAACGGCTCCGCCTCGGCGCAGGGCTTCAGCATACACATGCGCATCCTTCTCGGAAATTCCAGATTCGATTAACGCCCCGACGATGCCGCCAGCGGCGCCACCGACAACGGCCCCTGCGGCCGCACCTGCGGCGGTTGCCGCAAGCCATCCGGCCGCTACAACAGGTCCGACACCGGGGATGGCCAGCATTCCAAGGCCCGCCAACAGGCCTCCTGCTCCGCCGGCAACCGCTCCGATACCGGCACCGGTGCCGGCACCTTCCGCAGCGTTGTTGCCTTGCCCTTCGACGTCTTCCTTGCCGCCCTTTCGGTAAACGATGCTGATCTGGTCCGACGGGACCGACGCGTCTTCCAGCGCCTTAACCGCATCACGTGCGTCATCGTAATTGTCAAAAAGACCAGTAATGACCTTCATGGCTTTATCCTTTCCTTATCCTCTAGAGGCGATCATTTCGCCATCACGACGTTTCCTTGGAAGTCGAGGGAGACATTTGCTTGTTTGCCGTCCTTGGTCGCTGTTGCCCACCAGACGCCCTGGTCATCGAGTTTCAGAGAGGTTACGTCTTTGTAGCCCGCATCTTCTATTCGCGACTTGGCCTGAGCCTCGGTGAAACTGTTCTTGCCGGCGACCGGAGCGCCTGGATTGGTTTGGCCAGAGGTCGACAGAGCCGGTGTGGTCTGGGACGTCGTCGGCGTCTCGCTCTGACCAAAGGCCGGTGCGGTCGCCAAGCATGCGGCGACGAGGCTAAAAGCCAATTTTTTCATGGAGTTCCTCCAAATTTTCGTCCAGTTTCGGATACACTGAGCAAACATCGCGGAACGCCAATTGTTCCCGTCAATGTTCGCTTATGGCAACGCCGCGCACGCGGCTTGCAGGTGGGGCAACGGCCCTGATGCCAACTTCAATTGCGAACTAATTCGGCCAGCCGTCGCCAAGGCCGACGGAATTTCCCGAGACCGCGCGAATTAATCTGAACACTGGAGGGTAAGAGAAAATGACCAAGCACAAATCACCGGCAGTTGAATCCATGCGACGGGAACAAGCTCAGCAACGCAGCAAATCCGCAAAGGGCCAACTCGATAAAGGGCTTGAAGACAGTTTCCCTGCCTCACATCCCGTTTCGACCACGTCAACAGCAATTCCATCGGGTCGTACGGATGCGGACGCCGCCCGACAACGTGAAGAAGAACCCATAAATCGTCGACTCGATAACAGATATGGCCGTCGACAGCACCGACATGAATCACGGCTGAAGCGATCAATTCCAGATGTATGGCTACAGCCCGATTAATCGTCATGTGTTAACGCGCTCGCAAAACACGTCCCTCGCAAGAACGCTCGCCGGATGAGCAAAGAACTCGGGATCTCAATCAGCTGAGTGACCAGGGATTTCAGCGAATGTCAGCGTGACCGGCAATGTGGCTCAGGATGATGCCGTTTGCCCCACCCCATTGTCATGGAAACGGTCTTCACATGCGGCATCCAGTTGACAACTGGCAGCCGATCCAGGGTGAACAAAACCCGCGGAACCGGGACAATGTCGTCGCCTCTGGGATCGCCGGGGAGAAATGAGTACAAAAAGGGGAGGCCGATCACCCCGAAGGGCGACCGGCCCCAGGAGGCGGGAGGGATGGAATGTCAGGGACTTTGCAGATTGATAACTTCACGCTGCCGGGAATGTTCCGTCCACATGGAGGATTAAACTTTCTCTATTGTCATGGCTCGCAAAAAGCCTAAGAACTTGCTCTCGACTGACCGGAGGAAGCCTATGCGGCGATACCAGCATCTCGTGGATGGCGTTATGCTTCCGAGCGAAATCGAGAATCTTCAAAGGATTTTTGATGAGATCACCGCGCAGTCTTGGTTTGAGTTGAACGACTTTACGCGTGAGGCTTTTGCATCTGAGCTTATAAAGCTTCATCGTCGTCAGGCGCTCCGCTCCGAATTGATATTCAAGACTGCAACTCTCATCGCACAAGCCCACTTCAGTCGCGGGGTGCCGGACGAAAAGCGTCGGGCGCTTGACCTGCTTCACGGCGAGCATTCCGATTGAGGCGATGAGAGAAAGCGTTGCATGCCGCCGGATGCTCTGTCTTTGACGGATTGCGAATAAAGCCATTGCCTGACGTCGCGGGGGACGCGCTCGCTCTCAGCGCTCCGATGTCGATTCACATTCGGAACGTCGACCGTCTTTACCGATCGGCAGGGGCGAACGCCGTTAAGTGGATGCCGAGATACTCTGTTCAATAAGCCCAAACGTTCGGCGTACTGTCGTCCTTCGCCGCACAAGAATGCTTCACCGGGTATCGATCATTAGTGTTTTGCCATAAAGCTGGCGGCCGCCAGGAGGCGGCTTCGCCGCCTTGCAAGACAATGCGGGTCATCAGCAGCCGTAGCTGGCGGAAGTATTCACGCAGTTGTCCCTCATTCGATGGAGCGCGGTGCGAGGCTATGGCTGACTGCGCGCCCAACTGGTTGGGACAGGCTTTGAATGAATCTGTCCATGTCAAAAAAAGCAACGCTCCCGGAATGACCTTTTTTCGCGACTCGGCGTTTCTGATGTGACAGGGGAGAAGGCAAATGGAGGAGCCAGTTAGACCTGCTGATCGTCGTAACGCAGCGCGACGGCATCTAAGGCAAATGGAAGCGATCGAAGACTTGTTGGAATTCGATCGCCTCAGCCATGAGCTCTACGCAGACTCAATTGCTGAAACTAGGCAGTATTTAACGCGTCTCGAGACCAATCAAGGACGGGATGGTTGAGGAAAGACGCCAGCCCAAGGGCATCAAAAAAGTTATAAAGCACACCCTTCGCGAACGTGGAAAGCCGAGCGATGGAGACTTCGAGACAAAGGGTGCAATCCTCCTTGCAACAGCCGGCTCTGGCCACTGCACAGGAAGGAACTCGGTGCCGGTCCAGCACTTTGCAGGGCGGTGGAACCCGGGGGCCCCAAGCATTTCGATCTGACTATGATTGACGCTGTCTGTTGGCTAGCAGGGTTTCGCCTCTCTCGACGCGGCGACAATGCAACCCTCTAGCGGCCAGTTACCAATCAGCCGACGCGCGAAAACTCTGCAAATCCGTAGTACCGGGCCGTTGCGTCTCGGGATTACTCCAATCTTAATAGGTCTCTGAAGCGGATGGTTGCTTGCGTAAGCCCATCCTGTTGATTGCCACTGAGAACTGACCCGGCGTTTCCACCGAGAATTGACCCGCCTGTTAGGTATGTTTCGGGTCTGCGGTCGTGGTCAAGTTCCTTGTTTTCTCCTTTGTCGTTTTGGGCTCATGGGCCGAGCTATTTTTGAAGCGGAAGCTGTCGTTTCCGGTTTCCAGGATGTGGCAGTGGTGCGTGAGCCGGTCCAGCAGCGCTGTGGTCATCTTGGCGTCGCCGAACACGCTGGCCCATTCACTGAAGCTGAGGTTGGTGGTGATGATGACGCTGGTTCGCTCATAGAGCTTGCTCAATAGATGGAACAGCATCGCACCGCCTGACGCGCTGAACGGCAAGTAACCCAGCTCATCAAGGATGACGAGATCGGAGTGGACAAGTCGGTTGGCGATCTGCCCAGCCCGTCCTTGCGCCTTCTCCTGCTCCAACGCGTTTACCAGCTCGACGGTCGAGAAGAACCGAACCCTCTTGTGGTAATGCTCTATCGCTTGGACTCCGATCGCAGTCGCGATGTGCGTCTTGCCCGTGCCGGGTCCGCCGACCAGTACGATGTTGTTTGCGTCGTCTAGGAAGTCGCAGCGATGAAGCTGCTGCACGAGCGCCTCGTTGATCTCGCTGCTGGCGAAGTCGAAGCCATTCAGATCACGGTAGGCGGGGAAGCGTGCCGTCTTGAGCTGATAGGCAGTCGAACGAACTTCACGTTCCGCGGTCTCCGCCTTGAGGAGCTGTGACAGGATTGGAATGGCAGCCTCGAACGCCGGCGATCCTTGTTCAGTCAGTTCGCCGACGGCTTGTGCCATGCCGTGCATCTTCAGTTGCCGCAGCATGATGACGATAGCACCGCTTGCTGGATTATGACGCATGGCGGGCCTCCGTCTTTCTCAGGGCATCGTATCGTTCGACATTGGCCTGGGGCTCGTTGACGAGCGTCAGGGCTTGCGGCGCATCGATGGTCGGCGGCGTGAAGGATTTGCCATCGACAAGGCGATGCAGCAGGTTCAGCACATGCGTCTTGGTCGGAACGCCGGACTTCAGTGCCATATCGACCGCCGACAGGACGGCCTGTTCATCGTGTTGAAGGACGAGCGCCAGGATATCGACCATCTCCCGGTCACCACCCGGCTTCTTGAGCAGGTATTGCTGCAAGGCCCGGAATGCGTCGGGGAGTTCGGCGAACGGTGCGCCATTGCGAAGCGCACCTGGCTTGCGCTGCACGACCGCCAGATAATGCCGCCAATCGTAGATCGTCTGTCCTGGCCGATCGTGGGAGCGATCAATGACGCGACGATGCTCGCAGACGATCTGCCCCTCCGCTGCAACGACAACACGATCCGGGTAGACCCGCAGGCTTACCGGTCTATTGGCGAAGGACGCCGGGACGCTGTAGCGATTGCGCTCCAGATGCACGAGGCAGGTAGGAGAGACGCGCTTGGTGTATTCGACAAACCCATCGAATGGTCTGGAAACAGGCATGAGCGCCGGAGCTTCCTCCGCCCAGATGTCGGCAATGGTGCCGCGCATTTGACCGTGCGAGGTCTGTGCCCAGAACGCCTTGCAGCGCTGCTCGAGCCAGTCGTTCAGAGCGTCCAGCGATGGAAAGCGCGGCGTTGGCTGCCACAGACGATGACGCGCGTCCTGAACGTTCTTCTCGACCTGTCCCTTCTCCCAGCCCGAAGCGGGATTACAGAACTCGGGTTCGAACAGGTAGTGGCTGGCCATCGCCTGGAAGCGGACGTTAACGTCACGCTCTTTGCCACGGCCGACCTTGTCTACCGCGGTGCGCATGTTGTCGTAGATGCCACGACCGGGGATGCCTCCGAACACGCGGAATGCATGGTTATGGGCATCGAACAGCATCTCGTGCGTCTGCAGCAGATAGGCCCGGTCGATGAAGGCGCGGCTGTAGCTCAGCTTCGTGTGCGCCACCTGCAGCTTGGTGCGCTCATTGCCGATGATGGCCCAGTCTTCCGACCAGTCGAACTGAAAGGCTTCTCCGGGCTCAAAAGCCAAAGGCACGAACGTGCCGCGCCCTGTCGTCTGCAACTCCCTCTGACGATCATTACGCCATTCCCGAGCAAATGCTGCCACCCGATTGTAGGAACCCTCATAGCCGAGGCTCATCAGATCGGCATGCAACTGCTTCATCGTCCGTTTCTGTTTGCGGTTCTTCTTGGATTCAGTCTTCAGCCAGGCCGACAACCGATCGGCAAACGGATCAAGCTTGCTCGGCCGCTCCGGAACCTTGAATCTCGGTTCCACGCCGTCCAGGCGCAGGTATTTGCGAATGGTATTCCGGGATAAGCCGGTCCTGCGGCAAATCTCCCGGATCGATAGATGCTCTCGAAAATGCCAGCGTCGGATCACGCTCAATAACGCCATGTCGATCACTCCATAGCCCCCGCTGAAAACATGCGAGGGAAGGTTGGAACATGGGTCAATTCTCAATGGAAATATTAGGCCACGCCGGGTCAGTTCTCAGTGGCAATCAACACCATGGCATCTACTAAACGGATTTCCACTGCTGGCGCCGCGATACGGTGCGCATGTTCACGTGATTGGGCGATGGCGATAGCGGACTCTCCCGCTTCAACCAGACTTTGAACAACCGCTGATCCGATGTGGCCAGTAGCACCAAGAACGACAAATTTACTCATCGCAGTCCCTTTCCGTCAAAGTGGCCGTCGAGCCCTGCGCTTGTGGTTTGCGCTTTCACATCGCTTGATTTGCCACGCAACTGGCCCTGGTGCTGGTCCAAACGCGCACGGCTTCGCGTCAACCACACCTACCCTACCAAATAGATCAACACCTTTGTCACCTGCCCCGCCCTCGCCGCATGCGCAGTGCCCGAGGATGATTTGGAACGGGCCCTCGATTTCAGTGCGGCTTGTGACGAACCACTCGCGGCAGCGGCAGATTAGGCGTGCGACGGCTTGCCTTTTCGCTTCGTTGCCGCGAAATCCTCCAACTGCTTTTCGCTCATGGATGCTTCCATCTGCTTGGACGCCCCTTAAGCTTGCTCTTCGGGGTGTCGCCTCGTTGCGCGGACAACGCGGCACCGGCTGCCTTTTGCTGTGCTTTCGATTTTGCGGGCATTGCGATCTCCTTCGTAACGAAAACGTGTGTTGCCGGTCATGGTTCCGGCGCCGCATCTCCGCGACGCTGCGCGAGGGTTTCTAGGCCGCAGGGGCCTGCACAGACCCGATCAAACTCATCCGAGCATTTGACCACGGTCACCCCCAGCGAACGTGGGCCCTCCACTCATCGCAAAAGATATTCCGGTCCGGCAATTCAATCGCACGTTAAATAGCTATGCATAGTGCTCTCGAACCAACCTGACCTCGCCGCAACCGTGCATTTCCCCTCAGGCGAAAAGGGTCCCCGATGCGTAGATCCTCCATAAGCTACGTACAAGCTACCCGATAAACCGATATACCCAAATATGAGACACCAAGTACGCGCTTTGACGAAGCAATACCCCTTCCAAAAACTTCTAGATTTTCTATAAGGCGTTTCAACAGAGACAAATCTTGCATCACAAACCTGAATGGGAACGTAGTTCTTGCTGCTGCAATTTTAAGCTCTGCATTCTTATACATCGCATAAGCGCGAGTCCAAATTTACTGCGTCATGATATCTGCAAAATGTATGATATTATGGCCACTTTTACACCGATGCCCAGTATTTTATCCGAAGGACATGCGATGCCATCTGCCGCTTTCTTTGACCTCGACAAGACTCTTTGGGCATGTGTCGGTGAGAAATCTTTTGCACATCATCAACTCTCTATAGGTGGCATCTCTCTAAGGCAGTTCTCGAAGATAATCATCTTACAACTTCGCTATGACCTGCATCTGATCGATGGCATCGAATCTCTGAAACGACGAGTTATCCGCGAGCTCTTCATAAGGGAAAACATTGAAAAATGTATCGATGCATATGAGAAGTTATTTCACGATAGACTATTTCTATCTTTCTTTCCTGATATGCTTTCTCAGATCGATAGACATCGCCTGGCAGGAGATAAGATCGTCATTGTTTCCGCTGCGATTGACTTTATTGCTTCGACAGCAGCTGAATATCTCAAAGCTGATGACTACTATGCAACAGTTCTCGAAACTCGTCATGGGCAGTTCTCTGGTGAGGTAAAAGGATCGATTCCGTTCGGTAAGGTGAAGGCCAAGATAGTGGAAGACTACGCACTTAAGCACAGTCTAGACCTAAATCAATGTTATGCCTACGGAGATCACTGGGAGGACCGACATATGCTGAACTTGGTCGGTAATCCCGTAGCAATCAATCCAGATACCAAACTAATGCACTACGCAAAGCAACATAGCTGGGAAACGAGAATAGTCATACCGGCAAAACATGCTGGTCACAGCCATCCGAAAAGATTTTTACCAAGAATAGTCGGAAAAAATCCATGATCCAAGTGAAATCATCTGCAGTCAAGCCGTCTGCTACCAATCATGACATCACGGACCAATTGGTTTATCCTTTGTTGTCCAGGCTGGTCGCCCGTATTCCTCGATCCGTTCACCCGAATACCCTCACGCTTGCAGCCACCGGCGCAGGGTTGGTTGCCGCCGCAGTTCTGGCACTTTCAGCACAATCTTACTCGCTTCTTATCTGTGCCGGTCTACTTGTTGTGTGGATTCTACTTGATTCCTGCGACGGAATTCATGCCAGAAATACAGGGCAATGTAGTGAGTTTGGCGGGTTTCTCGACCACTTCGGTGACGCGTTGGGCTTTTTCGCCCTGCAGGCGGCGATTGTCTACAAGTTCGATCTCCATGAGCCCCTGGTGTTTGGTGCAATGTTGTTCCGTCAGGCCCTTGGCTGCTGGACGTATATAATCCGAATATACTCCGGCCATTTGTTTATAACCCGGCTCGGCTGGAGCTTCGAGATCTATATGTACGCAGCACTTATGGTAGGACTCTATTGCTTTCCGGATTTCCGACTTCAATTCGCCGCCTTTCCCAAACTTGATCTTTTGGGAACCGTGTTGCTCCTCTACTACGTCGCCGTTCCTTTTACGCTTCTGGAGATCGGATTGATGGCTCTGGCTTCGAGAAGGAAAGCCGTTTTGACGGAGAAGCGTCCGTAGCGCCGACACCTCTTGCGACGTCGAGGCGTCTTAGAATGCAGCGGCGATGCGGGGCGGGTCTGATATTCGTTGCCGAAGCACCCTGTCCAGCAGGTCGAACGATACCGCAAAAGCGGGCTCCAATTCTTGATTTGGGTTGCGTTGCCACTTGGCTCCCGGCGCAACGGCACTCAGGCGACACATTCGTGCGCCAAAATCCATATATCTGAAGGAAGTAGGCTTTGAAGAAGACAACCCAACTGAGCGAAATGTTTGGCAGGAGGGACCTGGATTTCCTCTGCGAGGCACATAACGGCCTGAGTGCCAGGATCGTCGAAGAAGCGGGATTCAAGGGCATCTGGGCTAGCGGCCTTACCCTGTCAGGCTCTATGGGGGTGCGGGACAACAATGAGGCAAGTTGGACTCAGGTTCTCGAATTGGTCGAATTCATGAGTGACGCCACGCGAGTGCCGATCCTCCTTGATGGCGATACCGGCTACGGAAATTTCAACAACCTGCGGCGGCTGGTCTCCAAGCTTGAGTCTCGCCACGTTGCAGGTGTCTGCATCGAGGACAAGCTGTTTCCCAAAACGAATTCCTTCATCGACGGGGAGAGACAGGGGCTGGCGGAACTTGACGAATTCTGCGGCAAAATCAAAGCCGGCAAAGATACTCAGCGGGACGACGACTTCGTGATCGTTGCGAGAACCGAAGCACTTATTGTCGGCGCCGGTCTCAAGGAAGCGCTCAATCGTGCAGATGCCTATCGCCTGGCGGGGGCCGACGCTATCTTGGTTCATAGCAAGAAGCGCGGCCCGGACGAGATCGAGGCCTTTATGCAGGAATGGGGCAATCGCCATCCCATTGTCATCGTTCCAACGACCTACCACTCCACCCCGACATCTCGTTTCGCGGAGCTGGGCATCTCGACCATAATCTGGGCAAACCATATCCTGCGTTCAGCCATATCGGTTATGCGCAAGACCGCCGAGGATATTTTCACGATGCAGTCTGTCGCGGCCCAGGAGGGAAGAATTGCGCCGGTATCGGAAATATTCCGCCTCCAGAATGCAGACGAACTGCGGCAAGCCGAGGAAATATATCTGCCCGGTGAGCGGCGCGACATCAAAGAGCATCTTGCTGCGGGTTGAAGGCGATGATTGATACCATCGAATTCGGGATATTGCTGCGCAAGCATCGCTATGAACTATTCTGCGGCGTCCCTTGCTCTCTCTTGCAACCGCTGATCAATCTGGCGAGCAATTCACTGGACTATGTCGCCGCCACCAACGAAGGCGAGGCCGTTGCCATCGCAGCGGGCGCCCAGATGGGCGGTAAGACATCGGCGGTTCTCCTGCAAAATTCCGGCCTTGCAAACGCGCTTGCGCCATTAACGTCTTTGACGAATATCTGTGAAATCCCCGTCACCGGCTTTGTCGGATTTCGCGGCGAAGATGGTGTTCCGGACGAAGTGCAGCACGAGTTCATGGGACGAATCACGCGGCAATTGCTGGAAACCAGCGGCGTGCATGTCATCCACCTGGCAACGGACCTATCTGCAGCAGCAAGACAGCTCCAAGAGGGTCGAGAGTACCTGCATGCGGGTTCATCAGTGTTCTATCTCGTATCCAAGGACACTTTCTCGCCACTCGACCTCCTACCATCGGCAGGGCAGAGGTATCGGGGCGGCACCCTTGCAATCCCGACACCCCAAGACCTGAAGCGGCCATGCCGTTACGAC
>NZ_JAELTU010000196.1 GCF_016429015.1 Rhizobium sp. ASV20 | reverse complement strand
TCTCCTACCCGCGCATCCGCTCGACGGTCATGGACTTTGCCGCCAGCACCATCGTTCGCAATGTTGGCTTCGAGCAGTTCGACTGCGTTGCCGGCGGCGAGACGGCGGGTATCCCCTTTGCCGCCTTCCTGGCCGAGCGCCTGAACCTGCCGATGATCTATGTACGCAAGCAGCCGAAGGGTCACGGCCGCAATGCCCAGATCGAAGGCGATATGAAGGACGGCGCACGCGTGCTCGTCATCGAGGATCTGACGACGGCCGGCGGCAGCATGTTCACCTTCGTCGATGCCATTCGTGCGGCTGGCGGCATCGTCGATCATGGCATGGCGCTGTTCTACTATGGCATCTTCCCCGAGGCTGTGGAACGCTTTGCCAATAAAAAGGTCCGCCTGCAGCATCTCGCCACCTGGCGCGACGTGCTGGCCGTCGCCAAGGAGCAGAAGCTGTTCGACGACAAGACGCTCGGCGAAGTTGAGGCCTTCCTCAATGCGCCGCTCGCCTGGTCGGGCCGAAATGGTGGCATTTCGGAGCTGCCCACAAACTGACGCTTTGCTTTTGCAGTGAATCTATCTAATCGATTTATGTGACTGGATAAGACAGACGCGCTCTTTGGGAGGCCGGAATGATTTTGTGCTGTGGCGAAGCTTTGATCGACATGCTGCCGCGGGATACGACGCTGGGTGAAAAGGGCTTTGCGCCCTATGCCGGCGGCGCCATCTTCAACACCGCGATAGCGCTCGGGCGCCTCGGCATACCCACCGGCTTCTTTACCGGCATTGCCGACGACATGATGGGCGAGATCCTGCGCGAGACGCTGTCGGCCTCCAAGGTCGACTTCAGCTATTGCGCCATCACGCCGCGTCCGAGCACGATCGCTTTCGTCAAGCTCGTCAACGGCCAGGCGACCTATGCCTTCTACGACGAAGGCACGGCTGGCCGCATGATCACCGAGGCCGATCTGCCGACCCTCGGGGATGATTGCGAAGCGCTTCATTTCGGCGCGATCAGCCTGATCCCCGATCCCTGCGGCGCGACCTACGAGGCGCTGATGAAGCGCGAGCATCAGAGCCGCGTTATCTCGCTCGACCCGAACATCCGTCCCGGCTTCATCAAGGACAAAGCCGCCCATATGGGCCGCATCAACCGGATGGCAGCCATGTCCGATATTCTCAAATTCTCGGATGAGGATCTGGAATGGTTCGGCATGGCAGGCAACCACGATGAACTCGCCGCCCATTGGCTGAACCAGGGTGCCAAGCTCGTCGTCGTCACCAAGGGTGCGGAAGGCGCGACCGGCTACACAAAGTCGTTGAAGGTCTCGGTTCCGAGCGAGCGCGTCACCGTCGTCGATACAGTGGGGGCCGGCGATACCTTCGATGCCGGCATTCTGGCCTCGCTGAAGAGGAACAATCTGCTGACCAAGGCGCAGGTGGCTTCGCTGAACGAGAAGGCATTGCAGGATGCACTGGCTCTGGGCGCCAAGGCCGCGGCAGTCACGGTGTCGCGAGCCGGTGCCAACCCGCCCTGGGCGCATGAGATCGGGCTCTGACCGCGATCGACGTTTAAAGCTTCCAATAAAAGAGCCCGCCTGATGTTTCAGGTGGGCTCTTTTGTTTCCGATGAGGATATTACTTCGCGCGGCTTGCCAGCGCAGCCACAAGGCCCTGCGTCGAGGAATCGTGGCCAGCAGCGCTTTCCTTGCCTTCGATGACCGGAAGCAGGCCCGTTGCCAGTTCCTTGCCGAGCTCGACGCCCCACTGGTCGAAGGAGTTGATGCGGAAGAGCACGCCTTCGACGAAGACGCGGTGTTCGTAGAGCGCGATCAGGCGGCCGAGGGCGAACGGCGTCAGCTTGTCATAGACGAAGGTGATCGACGGACGGTTGCCGGTGAAGACGCGGTGCGGCGCGATGAAATCGGCCTTTTTGTCGTCCATGCCCTTGGAGGTGAGCTGAGCCTTGGCTTCTTCGAAGGTGCGGCCCTTCATCAGCGCTTCCGATTGGGCCAGGCAATTGGCCATCAAGAGCTGGTGCTGATGGCGCAGATTCGGTTCGAAGCCGTTGGCGGCGATCATGAACTCGGCCGGGATGACGCTCGTGCCCTGGTGGATGAGCTGGTAGAAAGCGTGCTGGCCGTTGGTGCCGGGCTCGCCCCAGACGACCGGGCCAGAATTGCCTTCGACCGGCGTGCCGTCGATGGTGACGCCCTTGCCGTTCGATTCCATGTCGAGCTGCTGCAGATAGGCCGGGAAGCGCGACAGACGCTGGTCATAGGGCAGGATCGCGCGCGTGGGATAGCCGAGCACGTTGCGATGATAGAAGCCGATGGTGCCAAGCAGCATCGGCAGGTTTTCCTTGAAGGGCGCCTTGCGGAAATGGTTGTCCATCGCATGCGCGCCATCGAGGAACTTGCCGAAGTTTTCCGGGCCGATGGCGATCATCAGCGGCAGGCCGATGGCCGACCAGATGGAGTAGCGGCCGCCAACCCAGTCCCAGAAGCCGAAGACGCGCTCGCTGTCGATACCGAAAGCGGCGACCTTGTCGAGCGCCGTCGAAACGGCGGCAAAGTGGTGCTGCACAGCGGCTTCGCCGAGCGCATCGGCGATGAACTTGCGCGCGGTCTGAGCGTTCGTCATCGTTTCGATGGTCGTGAAGGTCTTGGAGGCGACGATGAAGAGCGTCGTTTCCGGCTTAACGAGCTTTAGGATATCGGCGATATGCGCGCTGTCGATGTTGGAAACGAAATGAGAGCGCGGTCCGTCATGGAAGGGGGCGAGCGCCAGCGTCGCCATGACCGGGCCGAGATCCGAGCCGCCGATGCCGATATTGATGACATCGGTGATCGCCTTGCCGGTCGAGCCCTTGAGCGCGCCGGAGCGGATGCCGTCGGCAAATTTACCCATGGCGGCCAGCACGGCGTTGACATCAGGCATGACATCCTTGCCGTCGACGAGCACCGGCGTGTTGGAGCGGTTACGCAGCGCGGTATGCAGCACCGCGCGGTTTTCGGTGAAATTGATGGCGACTCCCGAGAACATTTCCTCGCGCTTGGCAGCAACGCCGCCTTCGGCCGCGAGCTTCTCGAGAAGGGGGAGAATATCGTCGTTGACAGCCGTTTTGGAGTAATCCATCAGCAGGTCGTCGAAGGAGGCGCTGAAGCGGGAAAAGCGTTTGGGATCGGCGGTGAAGGCGGCGCGGATATCCGTGGCCTTCGTTGCCGACGCAGTGCTCTTCAGTTGATCGACGAGGGCGTTCATGGGAGGCTCCTTGCGGTTCGCGTAGCCGGCTGTCAGACATGGCCGGACGCTTCGAGTTTGGTCGCGGAAACTATTCCCTATGTAGGGCGTAAATCAAGTTCACCTATCGTCCAAAAAGAAAAAAGGCCGCTCGCGGATTAAGACGAGCAGCCCCTTGAATGGCATGGAATTATGTCAGCCGCGCAACTCCTTGCGCAGGATCTTGCCGACATTCGATTTCGGCAGTTCCGTGCGGAATTCGATGAAACGCGGGCGCTTGTAGTTCGTCAGGTTTTCCGCGCAATGGGCCTTCACATCCGCCTCTGTCAAGGCGGGATCCTTTTTGACGATGAAGAGCTTCACAGCTTCGCCGGAATGGGGATCGGGCACGCCGATCGCAGCCGCCTCCAGAACGCCCGGATGCATGGCGGCGACTTCCTCGATCTCGTTGGGATAGACGTTGAAGCCAGAGACGAGGATCATATCCTTCTTGCGGTCGACGATCTTGGTATAGCCGCCTTCGTTCATGAAGCCCATGTCGCCGCTGCGGAAAAAGCCGTCCGCTGTCATCACGCGCGCAGTCTCAGCCGGCTGCTTCCAGTAGCCTGCCATGACCTGCGGCCCGCGAATGCAGATCTCTCCGACTTCGCCGAGCGGCAGCGAATTGCCGTTTTCGTCGCGGATGTCGAATTCTGTACCCGTGATCGGCAGGCCGATCGTGCCGGAGAATTCGGAGCTGTCGAAGCGGTTGGCGCTGGCAACAGGCGAGGTTTCGGAAAGGCCGTAGCCTTCGGTGATCCACGCACCCGTCATCTTCTGCCAGCGCTCGGCAACCGGCCGCTGCACAGCCATGCCGCCGGCAAGCGTCGCTGTGTTGGAAAGGTCTAGCTTGGTGAATTCGGGATTGTTCATCAGAGCATTGAACAGCGTGTTCAGGCCGGGGAACATGTCGAACTTGTATTTGCCCAGCTCCTTGATGAAGCCCGGTATGTCGCGCGGGTTGGCAATCAGGACGTTATGGCCGCCGAGCGACATGCCCATCAGCGAATTCACCGTCAGCGCGAAAATGTGATAGAGCGGCAGCGCGCAGACGAATGTCAGCTGCTCGGGTCGCGGCTTGTTGATGTATGCGGACTGCAGCCAAAGCAGCAATTGCAGCTGGTTTGCGAGCAGATTTGAATGGGTGAGAATCGCGCCCTTCGCGACGCCGGTCGTGCCGCCGGTATATTGCAGGAAGGCGATGTCGCTGCCCGTCAGCTCGGCTGGTTTCAGCGGCAGGCGCGCGCCCTCGGCGATCACCGCCTTGAAATTGCGATGGCCGGGGATGGACCAGGCCGGCACCAGCTTCTTCACCTTGCGGACGATGAAGTTGACGATATGACCTTTGATACCGAGCATGTCGCCGAGTGCGGTGACGACCACATGGCGAACGTCCGTATGCGCCAGCACCTGCTCCACCGTATGGGCGAAGTTTTCCAGAACGAAGATCGCCTTGGCGCCGCAGTCGCGCAGCTGGTGCTCGAGCTCGCGCGGCGTATAGAGCGGGTTGACGTTGACGACGACGAGGCCGGCACGAATGATGCCATAGGTGGTAACGGGGTTTTGCAGCACGTTCGGCATCATCACGGCGACGCGGTCGCCCTTCTTGAGCCCCAGGCTTTGCAGCCACGCGGCGATCTTGCGCGTTTGCGTATCGAGATCGCGATAGGTGATCGACTTACCCATGCTGGTGAAGGCGAGGCGATCGGCGTAACGCGCGCAGCTTTCCTCCAGCAATTCAACGAGTGATGCATGCTCCAGCGGCGGCAGTTCTGCCGGTACGATATCCGGATAGGAGGCCAGCCAGATCTTCTTGACCTGCGGTCTATCCGAAGGAGCGGAGATTGAATTCATGCGCACTTCCTCCTTTACGCATCATCACCACGCCCCGCCATGTTCAACGGCGGTTAGGTAGAGTGTCATTGCGCGACCGAAAAGTCTCCCGCTTTTCATAGTGCCGCAACCGTCACTCTCAACTAAATCATTCAAGCGCTTCGAAAGCTACAATAACCTTGACGTAAACGTCAATAATTCTCACGCGCTCACGTTTTTTTACAGTTTCGAAAAAAATGCTGGAACTTTTATCATAACGGAGCGTTAATGGTCTCGTGGGCGTAAACCCATCGGAGCATCGTGCTGCCCCAAAGAGCAGATCGGACGCTCCAAAGTTTATGTGAAGCGTATCCAAAAGGAGGTGCGCACATGCATAAAGAGAGTGCCGATTTCCAGGGCCGTGACCTTTACATAAAGGACATGTCGATGCTCGTTGCTTGCGATCGCGTCGAGGGCTCTCGGGTATTCGGCTCAGACGGCAAGCAGATTGGTCATATTGAACGTCTGATGCTTGAGAAGAGCGATGGACGCATCGCTTTCGTCATTTTGAGCTTCGGCGGCTTTTTCGGCATCGGTCAGGATCACTACCGGCTGCCTTGGGAGAAGCTGCGCTATGACGCTCGCATCGACGGCTATCGTGTCAGCATGACCAAGAACGACATCGAAAAGGCGCGCCGCTTCGCCAGCAAGGATGAACACGACCATAAGGATCATGGCCATAAGAGCCACGATTATTTTGGCGTGCCCCCTTATTGGATGTGAGCGCGTTGACGGAGCCGACACGGTAAGCCCCGCCGGTGCGGGGCTATGCTTTGTCGGATCTATTGAAACCGACCATGCCTTTGTACGACCTCGATCTTGTAGCCGTCGGGGTCGGTGACGAAGAAGAGCAGCGCAAAAAGCTTCCCATCGCGGTTGAGTTCGACAATCTTTCCGGGATTGAGCCCGAGATTTGTCATGCGTGCATGTTCATCCTTCAGCTCTTCGACGGAGACCGCAAGGTGGCCATAGGCGTCGCCAAGCGTATAGGGCTCCGTGCGGCCTTGGTTGATCGTCAGCTCCAGCTCGAAGCCGGTCTCGGCATTGCTGAGATAGATCAGGGTGAAGGTCTCGAAAGCGATGCGGTCGGCAATCTCCAGCCCGAAGGCCTTGCTATAGAAATCGACGGAACGCGCCTCGTCGAGCACGCGGATCATCGAGTGAATTATCTTGGCCATCGGGATCTCCATCGATCGCATCGGGTTTTCATCAGAAGCCAATGCCACCGGCGCCTGATGAAGGCAAGCGCGCGTAAATTCGCCTCGCAACCTTTCGCTGCCGATCGGGGGTTTCTGGATTCCCGTTCGTCTGCTTTACTTCGCGGCGCTCAGGCATAGGGCTCAATGGGGAGACGCCATGTACTACGCTATTCTGGCCTATCATCAGGAAGAGATTGTCGAAGCATGGAGCGAGGAGGAGGATGCCGCGCTCATGACCGAACTGCTCGAGATCAATGACCACCTGGTCGCTCGGAAGTCGCTCGGCCCGGCCGCGCGGTTGGGCTCGACGCAAAACGCCGTCACTTTGCGAGGCAAGGGCGCGGGAGTCGTCATCGACGGGCCGTTCGCTGAAACCAAGGAACAGCTGCTTGGTTTCTACGTGGTCGATTTTCCGACCATGGAGGGGGCGGTCGAGGCCGCGCGTGAATTGCGCCGCGCCAATCCGACTGCGGTCTATGAGATCAGGTCGATCTCGCTCTACGTACCTGGCGCTTCCTTGCCGCCAGGCGAAGGCAGCTGAGTTCGTCCACGCCGGCAGCCGCGAGATACGGCGTTGATGTTCGATCTCAGAGTTTTCCTGAAAAAAGCTCTAATGGGATTGAAGGCCGATCTTGCTGGTCACCGACCGCTCGATCATCTCCATGCCATCATAGATCAGCACCGCCATCAGGCCGACGATCAGGCCGCCCTGCAGGATGAAGGCGGTGTTGTCGTTCACAAGCCCGGCAATGATGACTTCGCCCAGAGATTTGGCGGCGACGGTCGAGCCGATGGTCGCGGTGCCGATATTGATGACGGTAGCGATTTTCAGCCCTTCGATAATCAGGGGCAGCGCAAGCGGCAGCTCGACACGAAACAGCCGCTGCCAGCCGTTCATACCCATACCGTCGGCGGCGTCGAGCACCGAGGCCGGCACCTGCTGCAATCCGGCCACCGTATTTTCGAAGATCGGCAGCAATGCATAGAGGAAGAGCGCGATCAATGTCGGGACCGCACCGAAGCCCGTGGTCGAGATGGCAAGCGCCAACACCGCAACGGGAGGAAAAGTCTGTCCGGCATTGGCGATCGCGCGCGATAGCGGCAGAAAATCGGCGCCGATCGGCCGCGTGACGAAGATGCCGCCAAGCACCGCCAGAATGCCGCTTGCGGCGATCGAGGCGAAAATCAGCTCGAGATGGCTGAGCGCCAAGCTCGGCAGGCTGTTCTGCGTATAGATCGGTGACGCGCCGAATTTGGTGAGCGGCGCGAGAACCGGCGTTAGCCATTCCGGGCGGAACAGCATGACAAGCAGCAGCGCCAGCGCAAAAAGGCGGAAGAGGTTGGCAGCGACAAATCTCATGCTCTGCGGCCCAGCTCAAGCAGATGTTGGATCGAGATCGAACCGACCGGCACCTTGCGTTCGTCTTCAACCGTTGCTTCGTCCGCGCCCTGCCAGATCAATTCGGCCAATGCATCGCGCAGATTGAGGCTCTGCGGCAGGCTATAGCCGAGGCCTGATCGCGGCGGCTGCATGCTTTCCTTGAGCGGCAGCAGCGACATTAGTTTCAGCGCGCGGTCGGATGTACCCGTCAGCTGTTGGACGAAGGGGTCGGCCGGCTCGGTCAGAATCTTCTCGGGCTCGGAGCACTGCAGCAGCTTGCCGCCGCTCATCACGGCGATCCTGTCGCCGAGATGGAAGGCTTCGTCCATGTCGTGCGTGACGAGAATGACAGTGGTGCCGAACTGCTTCTGGATGGCGAGCAGATCGTCTTGTGCCTTGCCGCGGATAACGGGATCGAGCGCGCCGAACGGTTCGTCCATCAACAGCACTTCCGGTTCGGCGGCAAGCGCGCGGGCAACGCCGACGCGCTGCTGTTGGCCACCGGAAAGCTGGCTCGGATATTTTCCGGCAAAAGTACCGGGATCGAGACGAAAGAGGTTGAGCAGTTCTTCCACGCGGCGGTGGATGCGTGCGGTCTCCCAGCCGAGTAGCTCGGGCACCGTGGCGATATTCTGCGCGACAGTGCGATGCGGAAACAATCCGTGGCCCTGGATCGCATAACCGATGCGGCGACGAAGCTCGGTCGCCGGTACGGTCATGACATCTTCCCCGCCGACGGAAATATGCCCTTCGGTAATAGGGACTAGCCGGTTGATCATCCGCATCAACGTCGATTTGCCGGAACCGGAAGTGCCGACGATAACGGTGATCGTGCCTTTTTCCATGCTCATCGTGACGTTGTCGACCACGGTTGCGCTGCCATAGCGCTTGGTGACGCCCTTGATCTCGATCATGTTGGTCATGCGCGTTGTCCCCGGATGCTGTCGATGACCGCATCGAGGATGACGGCCGATGAGAAGGCGAGAAAGACCGTCGGCACGGCGCCGAGCAGCACAAGGTCATTGGCCGTCTGGCCGATGCCCTGGAAGATGAAGATGCCGAAGCCGCCGCCGCCGATAAGCCCCGCCACGGTAACGAGGCCGATTGCCTGCACCAGCACGATGCGGATACCCGTGAGGATGACCGGAAAGGCAAGCGGGAGGTCGATGCCGGTCAGGATCTGCCGGCGCGTCAGGCCCATGCCGGCGGCGGAATCGCGCACCGAAGGATCGACGCCAGCAAGGCCGACGACGGTGTTGGCGACGATCGGCAGAAGCGAATAGATGACCAGCGCCACCAGTGCCGGCGCAACGCCGATACCCTTTATGCCGATCGCGGCGGCAAAAGGTACATTGGCGGCGATGTAACCGAGCGGCAGCATCAGGATGCCGAACAGCGCCAGGCTCGGGATGGTCTGTACGAGGCTCAGCGCCCGCAGCACGACGGCGCGCAGGCGCGGCTGCCAATAGCAGAAGATGCCGAGCGGCAGCGCCAGCACGATGGCGATGGCGACGGAACCAAGCGAAAGAAAGACATGGCCGAGCGCCTCATGCCAGAACTTGTCGGCGTTGTTGGCGTATTCCTTCATGATCGACAGATTGTCGAGCAGGCCGGCGCGCAGCACGATAGCAAGCAAGGCCGCATAGACAGCCAATGCGGCGACGCGCAGCCAGGGCGTCAATTGCAGCTTCACCAGCGCGTCCGAGATCATCAGCCCGACAACGGCGAGCAAAACCCAGAAAGAGCCGCCGGGCGTAATGCGCGCCACGGTGCTTCCCGTTGGTGTCGCAGCCGTCGAAACCAGTCCGAGCGCAACGATGAGCATGGCGATAGCAAGCGTCGCGACACCAAGCCGGATGATCTGGTTTTGGAGGAAAAGGGCGGCAAGAGCCGCGGCAGCAAGAAGTACAAGCAGGGTGAGTGCCGCGGGCTGGGTTACAAGCTGCGTCAGCAACTGCGGCTTGCCAGCCGCGATGCGGTTTGCCTTGACGATGATGAACGGCATCCAGGCTATCGCCATCAAGCCGCCTGCCACCAGCACTACTCCGAGACGATCCACTTTGCGGACCGCTAGCGCATCTTCCATTAGGCAAGCTCCGTCAGCGCATGAGCCCAAAATTCAAGGCGGGTTCGGACAAGATCATGCCCATAGGTAAGCCCCGCGGCTCCACTCTATCAAAATGGAGCCGCAAGAGCAGCGGCAAAGCCTTACTTCAGGAAGCCATTGTCCTTGAGGTAGGATTCGGCAACGGCCTTGGCCGGCTCACCATCGACCTGGATGCGGCCGTTCAGCTTGCGCAGCACATCGGCGGTCAGGCCCTTGAAGATAGGCGCCAGAACTTCTTCGATCTTCGGATTGGCCTTCAGTACGGCTTCCCGAATAATCGGCGTCGGTGCGTAAACCGGCTGCACACCCTTATCGTCATCGAGCACGGTCAGTTCGGCTGCTTCGATGGCGCCGTCAGTGCCGTAGACCATTGCGGTATTGACGCCGTTGGTCTGGTCGGCCGCGGCCTTGATCGTTGCTGCGGTGTCGCCACCCGAAAGCACGACTTCCTGCTCCGGCTTCAGCTTGAAGCCGTAAGTGGTCTCGAAAGCGGGCAGGGCGGCCGGAGAATTGACGAACTCGGAGGACGCCGCGAGCTTGACCGAACCGCCACCGGCGACCCACTTGCCGAAATCGGACATGGTCTTCAGCTTGGCCGGGCCTGCGACATCGCTGCGCACGCCGAGCGCCCAGGTGTTGTTGGCCGGCGAAGGGGTCAGCCAGACGATCTTGTTGGCGTCGTAGTCCAGCTTCTTCGCGAGATCATAACCCTGCTGCAGGTTCTTCCAGGCCGCATCGTCGGCCTTGTTGAAGAAGAAGCCGGCATTGCCGGTATATTCGGCATAAATGTCGATTTCGCCTGCTGTGATCGCCTTGCGCACGACCGGCGTTGTCCCGAGTGCGATGCGATCCTGCGCCTTGATGCCATTGGCATTGAGAGCGGCGAGGATGATGTTGCCGAGCAGCGTGCCTTCGGTGTCGATCTTGGAGGAGACGACGACGTCGGCGGCGCTGGCGCCACTAGCGAGGAAGGCCGTCAGCGTGGCGGCAAGTGCAAGCTTCTTGAGCATGATGTTTCCCTTTGTACCCCGTTAAATCTTTATCTTGCATGTCCGCGTCGCCTCACGCGACTAACCGGATGCGCAAGCTTCGAGCAGGTCGGCGACCTGCAGGCGAATTCGTGGCTGCTTCAGGCACGTAGCGCTCATCGCGGAAAAGTCGATGCGCTCCGGATTCCCGTTGCAGTCGCGCGATTATGACGAGCGTACTCGACATTCGCGCGAAATTGGATTTCTTTTTTCGGGGGCAAGTGCGTTTGTTTTTGTTCCCCTTACCCGTTTTGGCGCTGTTCCGATCTCATTTTTGTGGCTGGATCAGTTAGGCGACGAAGAGACGATAGTCGTCGCCCCTGCGCTTAGGGATATCTTTTTTCAAGAACACATCATATCGTCGGGATATCGCTGGTGCCGCCCTGGCCGGAAAGCGGCCTCTGTTTGGCTCGAAAGGAAAAAGGCTTGTATCTCGGTGCCTTGTTCATTGCGGATATGGTGTTCTCCATTGGCTCCGTCAGGGAGACCGCACGCCGGCTCTCCTTCTCGGCTTCAACTGTCTCCAGCGCGCTTCGCCGCCTGGAAACCGAGCTGGCGCTGAAATTGGTCGAGCGGGCCTCGGGCGAGCTTGCCACATTGCTTGCGAGCTCCAAGGTTCAGAAGGGATTGCAGCCTGTGCTTGCCGGCATCCGCCAGCTCTCCATGCTGATGAAGGAGCCGCCCGCGCCGCACGAGTATGATCAGTGGGCTGCCCGCCTGCCACTGAAGATCGCCACCATCGAACGCTTTTTGGAGGTTGCCGACCAGGGCAGCATCAATCGCGCCGCCCGTCGCTTGCGATTGGGGCAGCCGCAGCTCTCGCTGCAAATCGCCAATCTGGAAGAATTGTTCGGCTTCCGACTGTTCGAGAGGCAGGCACAGGGTTCCGTGCTCACGGAGGCAGGGCAGGAGGTTCACGCAATTCTGGCCGGTATCGCCCAGGCCTGGGATGAGATGAAAGCGGCTGCCGACGAGCGCTTTCAACGGACGGCGCGCGCCGTCCGTATCGGCTCGATCATTCCGACCGGCGCCGAAAGCTGGGTCGCGCGCTCGTTGGCGAGCCTGGTGTCGCGGTGGAATATCGGCGGCAACCGCAACATGCTGTCGCTGATGCTGATGACCGCCGACGATCTGCGCGAGGCGCTGCGCTCCGGCCGTATCGATGTCGCTATCGTCGATTCAGTCTTCGGCCTCGATGCCTTCGAACATAAGGAGTTGGTGGCGACGGACATGGTGGCGATCGCCCCGCCCGACAGCAAGGAGCAGACGTTTGCGGCGCTGGTGGAAAACCACCCGCTCTGCGTACCGAGCCCGCGCACTGGCATCGGCAACGCCGCGACTGCTTTCGGCTACGACAGCCACGATCGGCGCAGGTTTCGCGGTCGCGATATCACTTCGGCCGATTCCCTGCCAGTCATCGTCGATCTGGTGGCCAATCACGGCTATGTCTCGTTCCTCGGTCGGGTGAGTGCTTTGCCGATTGCTGACAAGGTCCGGATCGTGGAACCTGAGCAGCTGTTGCCTCTATCCTATCACCTCGCTCACAATGGCCGTAAGGCTTCGATCGAGGCGGGCCGCCTCATCCAACAGGCTGTTCGCGAGCTGGTGAGCGATATGGAAGCGCCGAGAAAACGACTATCGTCCGCCAAGTAGCGGAACCAACGCAGCATCTTTGCGTTTAGGGGAGTTAGGTTCGTCCGGGCGTACGTAGCCGGGGGGCTCGTTCGGCACCCAAGGAGACCATATATGAAAGTTCTTGCAACGGCGCTCGTCGCTTTAGGCATTCTTGCTCTACCCGCCACTTATGCCGAGGCGCGTGATCATCATCACCGCTGGCATCATCACCGCCCAGTATACAAGCATCACCACCGTTACCGCCCTTATCATGGCTGGCATCGCCACCACGGCTGGCGGCATGGGCCACATCACCACCGCTGGCACAAACAGCCGCACTTCTCGCATGCCTGACGGCAAGTAACGGCTGAGAAACGATGCTTTCGGGCGCCGTCTCTAACCTTTGCTTGCATCGTTCGCTGTCCGCAGATCGAGGGCGCGGCGTCTGCCGCCGCGCTCTACTCTCGGCTGCGGAATTTTATCGCAGTCCATCGGTTGATCGATAGTGTTTGCGAGTTGGCATATTCCGCTGAGAAAAGGCCTGCCGTCCTGAGGTTTGCGGAACTTTCGGGGGCATAATCGCGTTTATTCTTTGGTCCGGACGACGCGAATGATCCGAATAGCGCTGGCTCCGGCATTCAAGGAGGCTGGAAATGAAAATTCTGGCAACAGCGCTGAT
>NZ_JAELTU010000195.1 GCF_016429015.1 Rhizobium sp. ASV20 | reverse complement strand
ACAGCTGCTGGATGCGTTCCAGCTGCTCAGCCAGTCTGCGGTTTCGCATCTCTCCGCCATGCCGCAGGAGCGTGCGCTCGCCGCCGGCAACAAGGCGCTGATGGCGCAGCTTGCCGAGCTGCAGGATTACACGCCGGGTGCGGCCTGGGTTCGCCAGGTGCTCTTGAGCCGCAGCGATACCCTGCTGGTGCTGCATCTGCCGAGCAGGCAGGGCTTTCGTCTGCGCTACGACAATATCGTCAACGGCTTTCATCTGTTCACGCTGATCCAGGCTGTGTTCGGCGAGACCGTGCCCGGCGGCCGTGCGCCCAACCGGTTCATCATTGACATGGCGCGCTGCGTGACGGTGGCCGAAGAAGGCAATGACGAGCCCTGGTGGCGCTACGAGACGGTTCGACCGGATGCGCCGGGCCTCGTCGAGATTTCCGGCGAGGCACCCGTCGAGACGATTGCCCGCATCGATGGCCGGCAAGTCATCCTGCTTTCGGCTCCTCATGACGGGGCAGCACTTTGGGATGCGAGCTTCTTCACTCCGCAGCTTTTCGCTATGCCGGCGAATGTCGTACTTGAGGAGACGCTGACGGCGCAAGAAGCGGAGGAATGGCTCGCGAAAGCTGGCGTGCCAACGGGATCGCAGGAAATCGATGCGTCATGACGGGCTCCGGCAAGAATAACCCGTACTATCAAGGCCCGGTTTCGGACCATTTCGACGGCCGACGCTTTTTCAATCCCGGCGGCGTTGCGCCGGGCAATGCATTCGATCTGCTGAGATGGCAGTTCGGCGGCGGCCGGGTGCGCTGGCCCAATCCCGTCATCAGTGCCTTTCCTCCGGCCAAGCCCGACCGGCATGTCTTCGGCGGGCAGATGCGGGTGACGATGGTGGGCCATGCGTCGATGCTGCTGCAGATCGCCGGGCTGAACATCTTGACCGATCCGGTCTGGTCCGAGCGGGTCAGTCCCTTCCGCTCCTTCGGGCCGAAGCGCGTAGTGCCGCCCGGCATCCGCTTCGAAGACCTGCCGCATATCGACCTCGTGCTGGTGACGCATAATCACTACGATCATCTCGATCTGGAAACGCTGGCGCGGCTGCAGAAGGCACATCGACCGAGGATCGTGACGCCGCTCGGCAACGATACGATCATCCGGCGCGCCGTGCCCGACGCCCACATAAGCGTCGTCGACTGGGGCGATCGCATCGCTGTCAATGCCGGCATAACCATCGATGTCGAGCCCTGCCATCACTGGTCGGCGCGGGGCATGGGCGACCGGCGCATGGCGCTCTGGGCAGCCTTCGTGCTCACCACGCCGTCGGGCAAGATCTATCATGTCGGCGACACCGGCTTTCACGATGGCATCAATTATGAAGCCGCCGCCCGCAAGCATGGCGGTTTCCGCCTCGCGATACTGCCGTTTGGCGCCTATGAGCCGCGCTGGTTCATGAAAGGGCAACACCAGAACCCAGAAGAGGCGGTGAAGGGCATGAAACTCTGCAACGCAGCCTATGTCGCCGGGCATCACTTCGCGACCTTTCAGCTGACGGATGAAGGCATCGACGAACCCGTTCATGCGCTGGATACGGCTCTGAAAGCCGAGGGTGTGGAGCTAGACCGGTTTCGCCCGTTGAGGGCTGGTGAAGTCTTCGACGTGCCGGTCGTTTGATCGTGGGTGCATGAGGGCAAAAAGCCGCCCCAAAGCATGGGGCGGCTTTTGCAAGAAGGCTTTGCGGCAGGCTGAGCTTACTGGTTGATTTCAGGCTCGACCAGCTTTGCCAGATTGCGCAGCGATTCCTGCCAGCCGAGATAGCAGGCTTCCGGCGGAATGACATCAGGCACACCGGCCTGGGTGATATTCACCTCGGTTCCGACCATGACCTTCTTCAGCGTCACGGTCACTTCCATTTCGCCCGGCAGGTTCGGGTCGTCGAACTTGTCGGTGTAGCGCACCAGCTCGCCCGGGATGAGCTCGCGGAAATCGCCGCCGAAGGAGTGACTTTGACCTGTCGTGAAGTTGCGGAACGACATCTTGAACGTGCCGCCGACGCTCGGCTCCATGTGATGCACGGTGCAGGCGAAGCCGTTCGGCGGGAGCCACTTGGCGAGCGCGTCAGCCTCGATGAATGCGCGATAGACCTTCTCCGGGCTGGTGGTCAGGACACGGTGCAGGCGTATGGTATTCGGCATGGCTATGTTCCTTCTGAATTGACGGAGTGGACGAGCCTAGGACGAGCGAACTTTCAGCGATCCGACACCGGGTCGATGTTTTTTCGAAAAATGTTCAACCAGCATGAAACCGATGGCAAGGACATATGTCGGAGGTCGAAAGTTGCCATGTCTCGACGCCCGGCAATCTCCAATGGGCGCCATTACCCCTCCTGCGCCTGGTGCCGATTGGCGCTTGCCTCCAATATTCCGTGCCTGTTGCCATTGGCGACGAAATGTTCCCGCAGCCATTTTGCCGCCGGGCCGGCCGGCCGTTGTTTGTGCCAGACAAGCTCGAGAGCGACCGGATGGGCGCCGCTGTCGAAGAGTGGCCGTGGCGTCGCCAGTTCCGGCGCCAGCTGTGAATTCGCCAGGATATGGGCCGGGATCAGCGCCCAGCCGATGCCCTGCCGCAAGATCTGAAGAATGACCCAATGGCTCTCGACCCACCAGACTTCGGCGGCAACCCTGACCTGGTGCCTTCTGGCGACGTCGCGCCGCTTGGTGACCATGATCTGGCGATGGCGCTTCAGATCCTCCCAGCTCACCGTGCTTTCCGCGAGCGGATGATCCCGCCCGCAGACCATGATGAGAGGAACCCAGCCTATGGTGACGAAGTCGAGTTCGGGCGGGAGCTGTTCTTCGCGCCACATCACCCCGATATCGGCCTCGCCTTCGAGAACCATTCCGGTGATGGCCTGCGAATGGGGCGACAGCAGCTCCAGCTCCACATGCGGAAATCGATCCGCAAAGGCTGCAAACAGGTTGCCGATCGCAGGTTCGGGATAGAATTCGTCGATTGCGACGACCAGACGCGTCTCGATGTGCTCGTCAAAGCTTCTGGCAACGCCGATCAGGTGCTCGCGGCGATCCAGCAGCAGCTTGGCCTCCGGGAGCAGTCTCGTTCCTGCTTCGGTGAGGGTCGGGTTTCGTGTCGCCCGGCTGAACAGTTTGATGCCGAGATCGTCTTCCAATGAGGAGATCAAGAGGCTGACTGCGGACTGGGCCTTGCGGAGGCGCCGTGCGGCCGCCGAGAAGGACCCGTTTTCCGCCGCCGCGACGAACGCTTCCAATTGTTCCAGCGAAACATTCATCTATCAGAATTCCAGATAGTTTCTAACTTTATTACCTTATTCTATCTGATAGAAGGCAGGCCGACAACATAGAGTAGGAAATTGAAAAATGCGCAGTTTCGGAGATCGTGTTCGGCACGCCGTCCTGTTTGAACTTATCGGCCTGGCCACATTCACGCCGCTGGCGGCAATCGTCTTCAATCAGCCTATCGCCCATATGGGTGTGATCGGCGTGGTCGGGGCGACCGTCGCGACGCTATGGAACTTCATCTATAATCTCGGTTTCGACCGCGCGCTGATGCGTTTGCGCGGCGAGGTCCAGAAGACCATCGGCATTCGGATCATCCACGCCGTGCTTTTCGAGGCCGGCCTTGTGGTCATCCTGATCCCGTTCATCGCCTGGTATCTCCAGATCACGCTCGTCGCGGCGCTTCTGATGGATATTGCAGTGGTCACCTTCTATCTGGTTTACGCCTTCGTCTTCAACATCGCCTATGACTGGGTGTTTCCGATCAAGGCGAGCCAACAGCCGGACGCATTGCCGGAAGCAGCTCGCTAAGCCCGGCGAGACATGCGACCCCGCTTGTGACTACCACCCTCGTGGTTCGAGATGGCTTTCAGGCCTCTTCGCCACGAGGTTGGTTTTGCGCAAGCCGGCTGCTCCGCCTCATCTTAAGGTGGGAGGACGAAGGGCGAGGCTTCGATAGGGGCGTGGGTGGCCGGGAAAGCCCGGCAAATCTTCATCAAGTGCCGTCGCTCATGTCCCACTGGTAATTCCCCCGCGTTTCCGCCATATACAGCTCGACAATAGGAATGATCCCATGAGCAATATGGTCGAATTCGCGAGGATGAACGGGCTTGGCAACAAGATCCTGGTCATCGACATGCGCGGCCGCAAGGATGTGGTGACGGCGGCGGCGGCGATTGCGCTCAATGCCGACCCGGCGACCCAATTCGACCAGATCATGGCCGTCCACGATCCCAAGGTGCAGGGCACCGATGCCTGGATCGATATTCTGAACTGCGATGGCACGAAGGCGCAGGCCTGCGGCAACGGCACGCGTTGCGTCGTGCAGGCGCTGGCGGCCGAAACGGGCAAGAAGGTGTTCACCTTCCAGACCGTGGCCGGAATTCTGAATGCGAGAGAGCACGACGACGGCACGATTTCCGTCGACATGGGCAAGCCGGTCTTGACCTGGGACAAGATCCCGTTGGCCGAGGAATTTGCCGATACCAGCCGTATCGAATTGCAGATCGGGCCGATCGACAATCCGATCCTGCATTCGCCTTCGGTCGCCTCGATGGGCAATCCGCACGCGATCTTCTGGGTGGACAAGGACCCGATGTCCTTCGATCTCGATCGCTTCGGCCCGCTGCTCGAAAATCATCCGATGTTTCCCGAGCGTGCCAATATCACGCTGGCGCAGGTGCTTTCGCAGACGCTCATTCGCACCCGCACCTGGGAGCGCGGCGCGGGCCTGACGCTCGCTTGCGGTTCGGCCGCCTGCGCGACCGCCGTCAGTGCCGCCCGCACCGGCCGCACCGGCCGCAAGGTGACGATCGACGTCGCCTCTGCGCCTGCGCCGGGCAAGCTCACCATCGAATGGGTTGAAAGCAACGACCATGTCGTCATGACGGGACCTGCCGAATGGGAATGGTCCGGCATGGTCGATCCGGTGACGGGCAGCTTCACGCGCGATGAAGAGCAGGGGGCTCAGGCGCGGTGAGCGGGGTCGAGGTCATTACCTTCGGCTGTCGCCTCAATACCTATGAATCCGAAGTGATGAGGGCCGAGGCGGAAAAAGCCGGGCTCAACAACGCCATTCTGGTCAATACCTGTGCCGTCACCGGCGAGGCCGTGCGTCAGGCGCGCCAGGCGATCCGCCGCGCACGCCGCGACAATCCGCATGCGCGCATTATCGTGACCGGTTGCGCCGCGCAGACCGAGAAACAGACCTTTGCCGAAATGGCCGAAGTGGATGCCGTGCTCGGCAACGAGGAGAAGCTGAAGAGCTCCTCGTATCGCGCCTTGCCGGATTTCGGCGTTTCGGCTGAAGAAAAGCTGCGCGTCAACGACATCATGAGCGTGCGGGCAACTGCGCCGCAGATGATCCGGCACATCGACGGCCATGTGCGCGCTTTCATTCAGGTACAGAATGGCTGCGACCATCGCTGCACCTTCTGCATCATTCCCTATGGCCGCGGCAATTCGCGCTCAGTGCCGATGGGCGCCGTCGTCGACCAGGCCCGCAATCTGGTCGAAAGCGGCTATCGTGAAATCGTACTCACCGGCGTCGATGCCACGAGCTACGGCGCGGATTTGCCGGGAACGCCGACGCTCGGCCTGCTCGCCAAGACGCTGCTGAAGCAGATCCCGGAAATCCGCCGGTTGCGGCTGTCGTCGATCGACAGCATCGAGGCCGATCAGCATCTGATGGATCTCATCGCCGACGAGCCGCGCTTCATGCCGCATCTGCATCTCTCGCTGCAGCACGGCGACGACATGATCCTCAAACGGATGAAGCGGCGGCATTCGCGCGCTGACGCTATCGGCTTCATGGAAGATGTGCGCCGCCTGCGCCCCGAGACGAGTTTTGGCGCAGACATGATCGCTGGCTTTCCGACGGAGACGGAAGAGATGTTTGCAAATGCGATCGACCTGGCACAGGAGGCCGGCATCGCGCATCTGCATGTCTTCCCCTATAGCCCGCGCCCCGGCACGCCGGCGGCCCGCATGCCGCAGCTCGATCGCGGGCTGATCAAAGACCGCGCCGCCCGGCTGCGCGAGGCTGGACAAAGATTGCACCAGGCCCATCTGGACAAGATGGTCGGCACGCGGCAATGGCTGCTTGTGGAGAATGGCGGGTTGGCGCATACGGAAAACTTCACGCTTGTCGCCGCCCCTGGGCTCCGACCGCGCGACCTTGTGCAGGTCGCAATCACCGGCCACAATGGCAAGCACCTCGACATGCAACTTCTGGCCGCCGACGCGGCCTAATGCTTCAACGGACACTTCATGGCGCTCGGTTTTATCAAAAAAGTCTTCACCTTCGGCCGTGAAAAGCCGGCTGAGGAGCAGGCGCCTGCAGAGATTTCGCAGAAGGTCGAGACACCTGTCGTCGAGCAGGACGCAGATGTTTCGCCGGCTTCCGAGTTGGTCGAGCCTGTGTTGGCCCCTTCTGTCCCTTCGGGAGATATCTCCCATGAGGGGGTAGATCGCCTGGAGGAGGCCGCGCCGGCCGAGCCGGAGCATCAGGCTGAAAGCCAGGCGGATGCTTCCGGTGTGAAAGAGATTGAGGCCGCACAGGCGCCCGATTCTTTCGAATCGGAGCCGCATGAACAGCATGAAGACCTTCATGCAATCGAACCGGAGCAACCAGCCGATACTGAAGCGAATGTAGTTTCGGAAGAGGGTCTCATCGAACCAATCTCCCCCCCTCCGCAGGAGATGTCCGACAGGACTGAGGGGGATGACAAGGTCCAAACGAACTCGGAAGCTTCGTCGGAAACCACAGAAACCCCAGCGACCTCCGAATCTGCTTCTGAGACCATCGACACCCCGGCTGCAGCCCCCATCCTTCCCAAGGGCTTCTCCACCGCCGCGCTGGCCCCTGCGCCAGTTCCGGAAGCGCCAAAACAGAAACTTTCCTGGTTCCAGCGCCTGCGCGCCGGCCTTGCGCGGACCTCGTCGCAGCTGACTGGGCAAATCGCGGCGCTCTTCACCAAGCGCAAGCTCGACGACCAGACGCTGCAGGATCTGGAGGATCTATTGATCCAGGCCGATCTTGGCGTCGAAACCGCGATGCGCGTCACCGACACGCTGGCTTCCGAGCGTTATGGCAAGGATGTGACGAGCGAGGATGTCGGCCGTATCATGGCGCAGGAAATCGCCAAGGTGCTGAAGCCGGTCGCAAAACCGCTGCAGCTCGATCTCAGCCACAAGCCGCATGTCATCCTTGTGGTCGGCGTCAATGGTACCGGCAAGACGACGACGATCGGCAAGCTGGCAGCCAAGCTTTCCGGCGCAGGTCTGAAAGTCATGGTCGCCGCCGGCGATACCTTCCGCGCGGCTGCCATCGAGCAATTGAAGATCTGGGCCGATCGCACGAAATCGGAATTCATCGGCACCAAGCTCGGCGCGGATGCCGCCGGCCTTGCCTTCGATGCCTTCCAGCAGGCCAAGGCCAACAAGAGCGACGTGCTGATCATCGACACCGCCGGTCGCCTGCAGAACAAGGCGGAGCTGATGGCCGAGCTTGAGAAGATCGTGCGTGTGCTCGGCAAGCTCGATCCGGATGCGCCGCATACCGTGCTGCAGACGCTTGATGCCACCACCGGCCAGAACGCCTTGAATCAGGTGGAGATCTTCCGCAACGTCGCCGGCGTTAACGGGTTGATCATGACCAAGCTCGACGGCACGGCGCGGGGCGGCATCCTTGTGGCGATCTCGGCCAAGCACAAGCTGCCTGTCTATTTCATCGGTGTCGGCGAAGGTGTAGACGATCTCGAGCCGTTTGAGGCTGAGGATTTCGCCAACGCCATTGCAGGCACTGGCGCCGGAAGCAACCAATGAACGACAAGAACAGATTCGACGATAGCGAAAGTGCCGCGATGACGACCAGCGACAACGAACTCACCCCGAGTGCCGCCGATAAGCATCACCCGATGCTCAAGCTCGTGCTGGAGCTCGGGCCGCTGCTGGTGTTCTTCTTCGGCAATCTGCGCGGTGAGTGGCTGGTACAGCATTTTCCGCAATTGGCGACCCTTGGCGGCCCGCTTTTTGTTGCGACCGGCCTGTTCATGGCGGCAACGGTACTTTCCCTCATTGTCTCGAAGGTCATGCTCGGCCATCTGCCGCTGATGCCCTTCGTATCCGGCATCGTGGTGCTCGTTTTCGGCGCGCTCGGCATCTATCTGCAGAACGAGACCTTCATCAAGATGAAGCCGACGATCGTCAATGCGCTGTTCGGTGTCGTGCTACTCGGCGGTCTTGCCTTCGGCAAATCGCTGCTCGGCTATGTCTTCAACGCCGCTTTTCAGCTGGATGCCGAGGGCTGGCGCAAGCTGACGCTGCGCTGGGGCATTTTCTTCTTCGTTCTCGCCGTGCTCAACGAAGTCGTCTGGCGCGGTTCGAACTGGCTCTACCTGCCCGACGTCAAGGCTGCAGACAGTCTCTGGGTCAACTTCAAGGTCTGGGGAACGATGCCGATCACCATTCTCTTTACCCTGTCTCAGATGCCGCTGATCATGAAGCACACGATCGAGCAGCCGGTGGAAAACGGGAAATGAGTCAGGCGGCCGCTGGCCCCAGCCGCCAGCAGCAACAAAGCTTCTGGTTCATCGCCTGCGCCATCATCCTGCTCGTGCAGATCGTCGCGGAGCATATGATGGGCCGCGTGGCGATCTGCACTTGCGGCTATGTCAAACTCTTCGAACCGGTCGTGAAATCCAGCGGCAATTCGCAGCATATCGCCGACTGGTACACCCCGTCGCACATCATTCACGGTTTCCTTTTCTTTGGGCTGACGCATCTGATCATGCGCCGCAGGCCGCTATCGATGCGGCTCTTCGTTGCCATGCTGATCGAGTCCGGCTGGGAGTTGTTGGAAAACTCCCCAATCATCATCAACCGCTATCGTGCGGCGACGATCTCGCTCGACTATGTCGGCGACAGCATTCTCAACTCGGCAATGGATGCCGTGTTCATGGTGGTCGGCTTCCTGTTCGCCTGGCGCGCGCCTGTGGTAGTGACAATTGGCATCGCGATCTTCTTCGAGCTGCTCACGGGCTGGCTCATCCGTGACAATCTCACACTCAATGTGCTGATGCTGGTCTGGCCGCTCGATGCGATCAAGACCTGGCAAGGCGGGATTTAAGCAAAATCGCTCAGGATTTTCCGGTTGCTTTCGCGATGGCCGGATAGAGCCCTTCTTTCAAGCTGGTGGGCGTGAAGGGGCCGACCTGCTTGTAGAGGATCGTGCCGTCCGGAGAGACCAGATAGGATTCCGGAATGCCGTAGACGCCCCAGTCGATGGCGGCGGAGCCGTTGGGGTCGATACCGATGGCGTTGTAGGGATTGCCGAGTTCGCCGAGGAAGCGGAGCGCGTTTTCGCTCGTGTCCTTGTAGTTGATCGCCACGATGTTGAGCTGACCGCTCTTGGCGAGTTCCTTCAGCACCGGATGCTCGTCGCGGCAGGGGATACACCAGGAGGCGAAGACGTTGACGAGGGTCAGCTTGCCCTTGATGGCATTATCGGTCAGCGCCGGCAGATTGGAACCTTCGAGTGGGGGCAGAGCCAGCTTCGGCGCTTTCGTGCCGATGAGCGCGGAGGGAATGGCTGAAATGTCTGTGCCGTGCACTTCCTGGTCATACATGACCTTGCCGACGGCAAGCGCGATGCAGGCAAAGACGATGAGCGGGATCAGTGCGAATAGATAGCGCGCGGTGCCGCCCGATTTCGGCTGGTCTTTATTGTCGGTATCGGTAGTCATTTCGTCTCGCCTTCGGGCGCGCGTTGCGAGCGGCGGCGGATGCCGGAGGCTTCCAGTGCCGCAAGTTCGCGGCGGCGCAGGCGTCCGTCGATCCATACCCATGCGATGATCGCGAGGATCATGAAGGCGGCAAAGCCGTAGGAGCCGAAGACGTAGAAGGGATGCGTCATGCTATTCCTCCCGGCTCGCCATGCGCGCGGCGATGCGGCGTTGCGCGGCGATGCGGCGGCGCCAGATCTCGTTGCGGATCGCCATCAGATGCAGCGTAAAGAACAGCAGCGTAAAGGCGAGCGCCATGATGAAGAGTGGCCGCAGGAATTCCGCGTCGATGGCAGGGCCATCCATGCGCATGATGCTTTCCGACTGATGCAGCGTGTTCCACCAGTCCACGGAGAACTTGATGATCGGGATATTGATGAAGCCGACCAGCGTCAGGATGGATGCGACGCGGGCGGCCTTGGATGGATCATCCATGGCGCGATTGAGTGCTATCAGGCCGAGATACATCAGAAACAGAATAAAGACCGAAGTCAGGCGCGCATCCCAGACCCAATAGGTGCCCCACATCGGCTTGCCCCAGAGCGAGCCGGTGACCAGCGCGATCAGCGTGAAGGCGGCGCCGAGCGGAGCTGCCGTCTTGCCCGCGACGTCGGCGAGCGGATGGCGCCAGACCAGCGTGCCGATCGCCGACATGCTCATGATCGTGTAGCACATCATCGACAGCCAGGCGGCGGGAACGTGGATATACATGATGCGGACGGTGTCGCCCTGCTGGTAGTCGCCCGAGGTCGTAAAGGACAGATAAAGGCCGATTGCGAAAAGCACGGCCGAGATGACAGCGAGCCAGGGAATGAGACGCGCCGAAAAAGCCAGAAACCGCGTGGGGTTGGCGAGGTCGGAAAAACGGCTGATCGCAGGGCTGATATCGCTCATGCGGCTTGTTTAACCCGATATGGCTTTTCCGGCAATCGACCGCATTGTCTCAGATGGGCGAAACAGTATTTCATCGCAATCAATCAGTCATGTTCCGCAAGGCAAGTGCGGCGGCGACCGGGCCGAGGACGGCGAAGAACAAAGTGAGCGCGATCAGGATCAGGAACGGCGGCAGGAAGGGCTGTGGCCCTTCGACGGCCGCATAGGTGGCGCTGACGCCGAAGATCAGCACAGGAATGGCGAGTGGCAACACCAGAATGGAGACCAGCAGCCCGCCGCGCGGCAGCGCCACCGCGACCGCAGCACCGACCGCGCCGATAAAGGTGATCGCCGGCGAACCGACGAGCAGGGTGAGCGCCGTCGCGCCGATCGCCGCCTCGTTCATATTCATGAAGAGGCCGAGCAGCGGCGAGGCGATGACGAGGGGCAGGCCGGTCGCCACCCAATGCGCAGCGCATTTGATGAAGACCGTCAGCACCAGTGGTGTTTCCTGCATGACCAGCAGATCGAGCGAACCGTCGTCGCGCTCGGCCTGGAACAGCCGGTCTAGGCCGAGCAGGCTTGCGAGCAGCGCGCCGATCCAGACGATGGCGGGGCCGATGCGCGAGAGGAGCTTCAGATCAGGGCCGACGCCGAAGGGGATGACGGCGACGACGGTCAGGAAGAAGAGAATGCCGATCAACGCTCCGCCGCCGGCGCGCACCGAAAGTCTGAGGTCGCGGAGGAAGAGGGCGGTCATGAGAGGACTCTTTCATGCTGAGGGATACGCCGGCTACCCACCTCTGTCGCTCTCCCAACAACTTCCCCCCGCGCGGGAGACATGTCCCGGAGGGGCAGAGGGAAGTGTCGAAGGTGCGGTTCAGGCAAAAGCATTGGAGTCATCCCCAAACCCCCTCGCTCACCCCGGCAAATCCCGTCATCCGCATCTCCTGCACATTCTCCAGGCCCAGCGGCTGGTGCGTTGCAGCAAGAACAATGCCGCCATTTTTCTGATGCGCCGTAATCAGCTGCGCGAAAAGCTGGTCGGCCGAACTGTCGAGCGCCGCTGTCGGTTCGTCGAGGATCCAGATCGGGCGATAAGCGACCAGAAGTTTGGCAAAAGCGATTCTTCGCTGCTGGCCGGCGGAGAGGTAGCCGAAGGGCAGATGCGCGATGCTGGCGAGCCCCACGGCGTCAGCCGCTTCATCGACATCTAGGCCGGAGCCATCAGCCATGTCGCCGAAAAAGGTCTTCCAGAAGGTCAGGTTTTCGGCGACAGTCAGCTCGGATTTCATCGCATTGCGGTGGCCGAGATAGTGGCTGGCTTCGCCTGCCGGCCGGCTCGATTCGCCGTCATTTCCGGTGAATGTGACGCGGCCTTTTTCCTGCCTGAGAAGGCCTGCGACAACGCGCAAAAGCGTTGATTTTCCCGACCCGTTGCGACCTGTCAGAACAAGAGCGTCTCCATCGGTTAAGTTGAAGGAAACATTCAAGAAAATCAGGTCTTCACCCCGCCTTGCCGCCAGATTTTCAGCGCTTAGATGCATTCGCTCAGGCTTTCCCTATTTCTTTACTGCAACGCGCAAAAAATTGTCCAATTTTGCTTCTTGTCACTCTGGCAAGTCTTTACGAAATTATCTATAAGACCTGCAACCACGCCAGCGGTCGGCGTGAATTTCATCCTTGCGCCGAACATAAGGTTTTCTCCTTACGTGCGGACAGCGGAAATGGCCGTACCCGCATCCTGATGTGCATAAGGTGCATAGGCGTTCGCACGACTGTGTTGGCTATCAGAAACGGGGTATCTCGTGTCTAAATCTCTTGACAGTTTCAATTGTCGTTCCACGTTGACCGTGGGTGGGAAAGACTATGTGTATTTCAGCCTGCCCAAGGCTGAGGCCAATGGTCTTCCGGGTGTTTCCAAGCTGCCTTATTCCATGAAGGTGCTTCTGGAAAACCTGCTGCGTTTTGAAGACGGGCAGTCGGTCACGAAAGAACATATCCTTGCCGTCGCCGAATGGCTGACCAACAAGGGCACCGTCGAGAACGAAATCGCCTACCGCCCGGCGCGCGTGCTGATGCAGGACTTCACCGGCGTTCCCGCCGTCGTCGACCTTGCTGCCATGCGCGATGCGATGGTTTCGCTTGGCGGCGATCCGGAAAAGATCAACCCGCTCGTTCCCGTCGACCTCGTCATCGACCACTCGGTCATCGTCGACGAATTCGGCACGCCGCAGGCCTTTGCTCGCAACGTCGAGCTGGAATACCAGCGCAATGGCGAGCGCTACCGCTTCCTGAAGTGGGGCCAGCAGGCATTCAAAAACTTCCGCGTCGTTCCTCCCGGCACCGGTATCTGTCATCAGGTGAACCTCGAATATCTCGGCCAGACCGTCTGGACGAAGGAAGAGGACGGCGAAACGGTCGCTTATCCCGACACCTGCGTCGGCACGGATTCGCACACGACCATGATCAACGGCCTTGGCGTTCTCGGCTGGGGTGTCGGCGGTATCGAAGCTGAAGC
>NZ_JAELTU010000194.1 GCF_016429015.1 Rhizobium sp. ASV20 | reverse complement strand
GCATCAAATCAACGCCTATGCAGGGTAACGGGTATGCCGCCACGAGGGCGCAGCGTCAGACGGCATTGCGGCTGCACGCTATGACCCTCCTTCACACGCACGCGAAAACGCTGGGCCAGGATCGCAAGGCAGAGGATCGCCTCGGTGAGGCCGAACTGCAAGCCGGGACACACGCGAGGACCGGCAGCGAACGGAATATAGCTGTAAGGTGTCGGCCTCGTATCACCCAGGAAACGCTCCGGATGAAAGCGATGCGGCTCGGCAAAAAGCGAGTCCGTGCGATGTAGAATCCACGGCACGATCAGCACGAGCGCTGCCTTGCGTACCTTCACATGGCCGATTTCATCGGGCTCCGCCGCCTGTCGCGCCAGAATCGGAACCGGTGGATAAAGCCGCAGCGTCTCCTCGATCACCGCCCGGCACCAATCAAGCTTTGCGACGTCGTCTATCGATGGAATACGATCTCCGCAGACAGCCTCGATTTCAGCATGGACGGCCTCTTCCACCCACGGCGCACCCGCAAGGAGATACCACGCCCAGGTCAAGGTCGCGGCCGTTGTTTCGTGTCCGGCCATGAAGATGGTAGCTGCCTCGTTCCTGAGCGCCACGACGTCAAGCTTCAGTTCCGGATTACGCTGCTGCCGGCGGATCAGGAGCTCAACCATCGAACTGTTGTCGCCCTTGCCCGCGAGGTGATCTTCGATCACCTGGTCGATAATGCGATGGATGCGCTTGACCGACCGGCGCAGGCTCGGGGTCTTGACGATCGGCAGACCTTCGTCGAAGCCAAGGAAATAGCCGAGATTGATGGAATCGACCAACGCCTGATAGCTGGCGAAGCCCTCCGTGACGGCATTCGCACTCTCCTCGCCTAGATCATTGCCGAACACGCTCCGCGAGATAATCTCCGCGGTGAGCCCCGCCATTTCGAAAAGAGCGTTTACCTCCGCTCCCTCACCGAGACGCTGCCACCGGTCAACAAGTTCGCTCGCCGTCGTCTGCATGATCGCGCCGAAAGCGGGCACGCGATTCTTATGCACGATATCGGAGACCAATGGTCGGCGTTGCTTCCAGGTTTCCTTGTCGGAAATGAACAGCCCATCTCCGAGCAGATATTCCAAGGCGCGCCGCATCTGCGGCGTCTTGCGCTCGAAATTCTCATGCCGCTTGGCCACCACATAGCGGATAGCATCCGGAGAATTGACGATGACGATCTGGCGACCCAAAAGCTTAAACTCCGCCACATGTTCGCGATAATCCCCCCGACGCCAGATCGACAGAAAATCGCTGCGTGCCTGCAGCATAAGTTTCAGCGGCTGGCCAGGTTTCCCTTTGTAGTCGGCGGCATGCGCCGGCTCAAAATACCGCGACGATGGATCCGCGCGCTCGACAATTTCGGTTCTTTGATCAAGCCAGGCCAGCATATTGGTGCATAACTTTCGCGCCTTGCGGCCGGTAACGGTGGAACAGCGATCGGATACGACAACATCCGGTAGCAACGACTATATTCATTTCGCAAGTGCAGAAAAGCCCCCGCCCTGTCGAAGTGGAAACTTCCCTCCTTCCTGTAGCTCTTAGCATTCCACGCAGCAGTCCCAGGCTCATGGAATTTGATTGCGAACCCCGTCGGCCTTTCGCAACAACACTGCACATTCGATATTCCGGCCGGAGGAATAGTGAAAGAGAAGCATATACTTGTTGGTCGGAGCTCTTCCGTCCGCCCCAACCGGGCATCACCTTCCCCAGCCATCAGCGCGCGATCACATACCGGGTGAGTGCTTAACCTCTATCAACAGGGCTACCGCCTCAAAATTAACCCTCGGTTAACCATATTCGCCTTTATTCACTATACCGAATACAAGGACTTGATTCCCCGAGCCGGCGCGCAATTTGCCGATGTATCTGACCACAAACAATTGTCGCGATCCCAAGATATGCATTTTACAAAGACCATAGCGCTGATGACCCTGGCCTGCCTTGCGGCTGGCTGCACGACGACGGGTCATGTGCAACAGTCGATCGGCGTCCAAACTGTCGACAACGACAAGGCGCTGGCCTTCCCGCCGCCTGGCGGTCCGGCGATCGTCAATGTGGTCGAGCGCCGGCATGGGAAAGATGTGGATCAGACGATTTCGCTTGCCACATCGTCGTCTGTCCCGGGCCAGAATTTCCTCAAGGTTCAGTTTCTCGGCATAGCCGGACCAAATCAGGGTCTCGGAAGCAGACCGTTCAACACCATCAACGAACGCACGATTGCTCGCGAAATGGCGTCGGCAATTCCGGGCGTCCGTCTCGCCCGTTCGGCAATTTTGGTTCAGAACAGCTACGGACCTTTCGGCTATGCTTCCGGCCAAAGCAGATCCGGGGACACGTGCCTCTACGCCTGGCAGCAGATTCAGGCCGGGTTCGCGCGGCAGCTCGATCAGCGCAATTTCGGTATGGTGCAGGCGAGGATCAGGCTTTGTGATGCCCATGCCACCGAACGCCAACTCCTGAGTACCGTCTACGGCTATACGATCGCCGGCAATTTCGATGGCGCCGCCTTGGCGCCCTGGGGGACACCGCGCGGGGCTGAAGCCGTTCTCGGCAAGCCGGGAGAGCTGGTCTACCCCGACGCCGCGCCCTATCGCACGGCACCGATCACGATCGGCTATCAGAATCGTCCGGCGCAGCCGATACGCCGTCCCGCTGTTATCCGGAAGCCGGCGACCGTGCCGTTGCAGCCGCAGGCGCAACCGGCACTCCCACCGATGATCGGCCCGCGTGTGCCATTGCCGGATGGACAAAGCGACCCATCTCAGACGGGTGGAGCAACCGGACCGTCGTCGATGTTGGTGCAGCCGATACCGGCAAATACTGCGAGCAATATTATCGTGCCTTTACCGGACTGTAACGGAGACGCTGGCATATCCGGGGCATGCCGCCGCTAGGCGCAGTCTCGGGGCGCCAGGATGGCGCCCGACAATACCTTTGAAGGAACATCGATGCAGACAGCACGCAGCATCTTGATATGGGCCGTGATCGCGCTATGCGGGGTCGTGCTGATCACCTTGCCGGTCAACCTTCAGACGCAGCTGATCGCCAGCACGGTCGTCGTCACCATCATGGCCATCATCAAGATCCTGAAGCGTCAGGGTACGTGGAGGCTCGTCGCCCTTGCCTTTGGTACGGCCATCGTGCTGCGCTATGTCTACTGGCGCACGACAAGCACACTTCCGCCTGTCAACCAGCTTGAAAACTTCGTGCCCGGCCTGCTGCTCTATCTCGCCGAAATGTACAACGTCGCGATGCTGATGCTCAGCCTCTTCATCGTCGCCACCCCCCTGCCCCCACGCACCGCCCGCGCATCGAAGACGCAACATTTCCCCTCGGTAGACGTTTTCGTGCCCTCCTATAACGAGGATACGAACCTTCTTGCCAACACGCTCGCCTCCGCAAAGGCGATGGATTATCCCGCCGACAAGCTGAAGGTCTGGCTGCTCGATGACGGCGGCACCGCACAGAAACGGCACTCGACCAAAGTTCTGGAATCAGAGGCCGCGATTGCCCGGCATGACGAACTCAAGCGGCTCTGCGTCGACCTGGATGTCGAGTATCTGACGCGTGAACGCAACGAACACGCCAAGGCCGGCAATCTCAACAATGGCCTCGAACATTCCAACGGTGAGCTCATTGCCGTTTTCGACGCCGACCACGCGCCCGCGCGCGACTTCCTGCTGGAAACTGTCGGCTATTTCGAGGATGACCCGAAACTGTTCCTCGTCCAGACGCCGCACTTCTTCATCAACCCGGACCCGTTGGAGCGCAACCTGCGCACCTTCGACACGATGCCGAGCGAGAACGAAATGTTCTACGGCATTATTCAGCGCGGTCTGGACAAATGGAATGCGGCCTTCTTTTGCGGTTCCGCCGCGGTGCTCAGCCGCAGGGCATTGGAGTCGCAGAACGGGTTCAGCGGTATCAGCATCACGGAAGACTGCGAAACGGCACTCGCGCTCCACGGCGCCGGTTGGAACAGTATCTATGTCGACAAGCCCCTGATTGCCGGCCTGCAGCCGGCGACCTTTGCAAGCTTTATCGGCCAGCGCAGCCGCTGGGCGCAGGGGATGATGCAGATCCTGCGCTTCCGCTTCCCGCTGCTAAAGCGTGGCCTGAGCCTGCCACAGCGTCTCTGCTACATGTCCTCGACGCTCTTCTGGCTCTTCCCTTTCCCGCGCGTCATCTTCCTATTCGCGCCGCTTTTCTATCTCTTCTTCGATCTCGAGATCTTCACGGCATCCGGCAGCGAATTCCTCGCCTATACGCTCGCCTATATGCTCGTGAACCTGATGATGCAGAACTATCTCTACGGCTCCTTCCGCTGGCCGTGGATTTCCGAGCTGTACGAATACGTTCAGACGGTGCATCTGCTGCCCGCCGTCATCTCGGTGATGCTCAACCCGCGCAAACCGACGTTCAAGGTCACCGCCAAGGACGAGTCGATTGCCGTGAGTCGGCTTTCGGAGATCAGCCGTCCATTCTTCGTCATTTTCGCCGTGCAGATTATCGCTCTCGCGGTGACGATATACCGCGTCTACGCCGAGCCCTACAAGGCCGACGTGACGCTTGTCGTCGGTGGCTGGAACATCATCAACCTGATCCTTTCCGGCTGTGCACTAGGTGTCGTCTCCGAGCGCGGCGAGCGCGCCTCCTCGCGGCGCGTGCGCGTCGACCGCCGCAGCGAATTCGGTTCCGGTGAGAGATGGAATGCCGCCTCCATCGAGGACGTTTCCGTTCATGGTGCCCGATTGAACGTCTTCAATAAGGACCTCGGTCCCATAAAGGTTGGTTCCGAAGCCTCCCTTCGTTTCCAACCCTACAGCGGTGCCGAAATGGTCACTTTGTCGGTCATCGTCCGCAACATAGAGCCAATGGGGGATATCACCGCCATCGGGTGCCAGTATGTCCCCAAGGGCGCAGCCGATCACCGCCTGATCGCCGACCTGGTGTTTGCCAACTCCGACCAATGGACGAAATTCCAGCAGGCACGTCGGCGCAACCCAGGCATCATCCGCGGAACCTTCTGGTTCCTCGGCATGTCGCTCTATCAGACGAGCCGCGGCCTGATCTATCTCTTCCGAGGGGTCGGTGGCGAGCGGGCGCCCCAGCGGCAGGACGCAAAGGCAAAAAGCTGATGAACCGCGTCCTCCCAGCTCTCATCCTCCTCGTTGGCGCCACGGTCGCACAGGCGCAGTCGACGCCGTTTGACATGTCGGGCGAACGCCCGAAAGGCGAGCCGCCGATCACGCCACAGATCCTGGCGCCGCAGACAAGCGCGCCTCAAGCCGAGCCGCCGAAGGCAGCTCCGACCCAGATTGTGACGCCGCAAGCGGCTCCGCCGCCCGCCACCCAGCCCGTGGTGGTCACTCCACAAGCGGTCACACCCCAGATCGCGGCTCCGCAAGCTGCGGCCCCAGTGGTGCCGGCTCAATCGGCGCCGCAGACAGCACCGAAGGCGGACAAGACCACAGCGGCGGCCTCGGTGTTCCGCCGCTTTGTCGTGCCCTATTCGAAGCTGCGTCTCGAAGGGGAGAACGATCGCAAGTCCTGGTCTATCTACCTGACCCCAGAGCAGGCGGCCGCTCAGGCGAAATTCAATTTCTCCTATCAGAATGCCGTGGTCGTCGCTCCGGAAGCGTCGCAACTCACCGTGCTCTTGAACGATCGCGTCGTTCATCAGCAGCAGATCGGCTCTTCCGATAATCCGTCGGATATCAGCTTCGACATCCCGCGCGGCCTCCTGCAGCCTGGAGCAAACCTGCTGACCTTCGATGCGTCGCAACGGCACCGCACCGACTGTGACATCCCGTCAACCTATGAACTCTGGTCGGATATCGACCCGACAAAGACCTATCTGACGTTTGCAGGCCGCGAAGCGGAGAAGCTCTCGACGACGGACGCGATACGCGCCATCGGCGTCGATTCCAGCGGCAAGACCCAGTTCAATCTTGTGGTGCCGGCATTGGCACAGCCTGGGTCGACCAAGCCAATACTTAGGCTCTCCCAAGGTCTCGCACTGCTTGCCGGAATGCCGAATGAGATCTTCTCGTTCAGCACGGATACATTGCCACCTTCAGGTCCGGGCAAAATGACAGTGATTGTCGGCACACCGGCCGAATTGCAGTCGCTCTTCGCCGTGCCGCCAGCCGCACAGAACGGTGCCCTGGCGACATTTGCCACAGATCCGCATAGCGGCCAGCAGGTCCTGCTCATCAGCGGTCCATCCTGGCAGGCTATTTCATCGGCCATCGATATGGTCGTGTCGCCGACAGAGAGAGACCCCAGCACGCGCCGCGACCTTTTGGTCACCCAGCGCTGGACGGCGCCCGATGCGCCTTTGGTCTACTCCGGAACCAGCCTTTCCTTCGAACAGCTTGGCGTCAAGACCGCGGAATTCTCCGGGCGTCGCTTCCACACCAGCTTCAACATTGCAATTCCATCCGACTTTTATGCGAACGCCTATGGCGAAGCCACGATGCTGCTCGATGCTGCCTATGCGAAAGACGTAAGGCCTGGCAGCCACATAGATGTCTACGTCAACGGCAATATCGCCACAACGAAGCCGATTACCGCAACAGGTGGCGGCATCTTGCGGCAATTGCCCATTCGCATCACCATGCGGCACTTCAAGCCTGGTCTCAATACAGTGACACTTGAAGCCATGCTGCTCGCGGACGAGGACTCGGCCTGCGTGCCTGCGACGACATCCAGCACGACCCCGCGCTTTGCATTGTTCGATACCAGCCAGTTCCGCATTCCAGATTTTGCAAGGGTCGAGCAGCGGCCCAATCTGGCGGCCCTTGCCGGTACGGGCTACCCCTACAACCGCGATGGCGAATCCACGGCGTTATTCATCGATCGGATCGACGCCGACATGCTTTCAACGACTGCAACACTTCTGGGCCAGATGGCGATCGTTGCCGGGCATCCAATCGCGATCGAACCGATCGCTTCGTCCAGCGCAGTCGGTAGCCGCAATGCGATCTTCATAGGCTCGATTTCGCAGCTGCCATCGACGATCCTGTCGCAGATGAACATTGCGGCGACGAGCCAGGTGGCCTGGCGGCCGCCCACACCGGGACAAGGCGCGGCCCCGGATTCATCCGTCACCATCGCCGATTGGCGGACCCGCATCAGCGGCGGCCTGTTTCAGGGGCAACTCGACAATTTCCAGCAATGGATGCATCGCAATTTCGACATTTCATTGAGTTCGCTTCGCTTCATGCCGGGATCGGAGCAGGTATTCACGCCGTCAAACACGAATACGTTCCTGATCGCGCAGGAGGCGAACCCCACCAACGATGCGACTTGGACCGTCATTGCCTCGCCAAGCGCCTCAGATTTGCGGGCCGGTGTCGAGGCCATGACCACGCAAGTCAACTGGTCACAGATCAGCGGTCATATCACCGTCTACTCCGGAAAGACGGGAAAGATCGACACTGTTCCGGTCAATCGCTTCGATTTCGTCATGCCTGAGCCATGGTCTCTGACCAATTACAGGCTTATCGCCGCCAACTGGCTATCCAGCAACATCCTTTCCTACGCGTTCCTGCTGGTCATCGGCTCGCTGCTGCTCGGCATTGCCACGGCAAGTATCCTCTCGAAGATCGGCAGGCGAGAATGAGACGCTGGGGCTCCATTCTCGCCTTGTGTTGCGCCGCCGTTGTCGCGATCTCTCAGCCGGTCGCGGCGCAACGAGCAGCGATCAATCCGGAAGCATGGGCCAGCTACAAGTCAAAGTTTCTGGACACGAACGGGCGCATCCTCGACAACGGCAACAATGGCATCAGCCACAGCGAGGGCCAAGGATATGGCTTGCTGCTCGCCTATCTCGCCAACAATCCGGCCGACTTCGAGCAGATCTGGTACTTTACGAGAACCGAGCTTCTGCTGCGTGACGATGGTCTCGCGGCCTGGAAATGGGATCCGGCCGTCACCCCACATGTCACAGACACGAACAACGCCTCGGACGGCGATCTGCTGATTGCCTACGCCCTGGCGCTTGCCGGATCGGCGTGGGACAACAAGGACTACCTGCAGTCGGCCGCCGCCATGGCGAAATCGCTCTTGACCCATGTCGTGATCGACGCGGGCGGCAGGACGCTACTCCTTCCCGGCGTCGAGGGCTACCAAGCGCCCGGTCGAAAGGACGGCCCCATCATCAACCCGTCTTACTGGGTCTATGAAGCCATTCCTGTCATGGCGCTGCTGGCGCCGTCCAACCGATGGCAGAAACTCAAGGACGACGGACTGGCGTTGCTGCGCTCCATGCAGTTTGGCACTCGCAAGCTGCCGGCCGACTGGGTCAGCCTGCGAGCAAAGCCTGTACCGGCGGACGGCTTCGAGCCGGAGTTCGGCTACAACGCCATCAGAATCCCGCTTTATCTTGCACGCGCCGGGATTAACGACAAAGCTCTGCTCACGCGACTGCAGCAGGGCATGACCGTCGAAGGCGATGAACCCGCAACCATAGACCTGGCGTCTGGCAAGCCGAAAGACCTGCTTTCCGACCCCGGTTATAGAATTGTTAACGATGTTGTGGCGTGTGTGGTAGGCGGAACGAAACTGCCCACTTCGGTTCGGCAGTTCGCTCCGACACTTTATTACCCGGCCACCTTGCAGCTTTTGAGCCTGGCTTTCGTTACGGAGAAACACCCGGAGTGTTTATAAAGTCCACCTTGATCATGGCTTTCATGGCCGTCGCCGTAGCGGGGTTTACGCTCGCCACGAAGGATTTGGATACGCCGGAAGACAAGATCAAGCTGGCGAGATCACACCGCCTGGAACCATTGGCGACACTCGTCGCCGACACCAAGGCTGCCGCCCCTCCCGGACAACCGGTCGATCTGAAGACAATCGCCGATCATATTCAGGCGGCAGCGCCATCCGCAGTGCTTGCCGATGCGCCGGTTACGACCCCCGCGACAGATACCAAGCCCGATACGACAGCCCAGGCCGCGCAGCAGCCCCAACCGGTTGCGCCTCAGCCCGCATCGCAACAACCGTCACAACAGCCGCCCAATCAGGCCCAACCCGCCGCAGCCCCACCGAAGGTGGATGAAAGCGCCTTGCGCTATTTCGCCAGCCGGGGCGACAAGGCGCGTCTTCAGGCAGAGATTTCGCGACTGCAGACACTCTATCCGAATTGGACGCCGCCTGCCGACCCGCTCGCCGTTCCGCAGAATAGCGACAAGCAGCTGGAAGCCATGTGGCAGCTCTATTCTGAGGGGCGCTACGCGGAAGTGCGCAAGGCAATCGCAGATCGTCAGGTCGCGGACGCCGGGTGGCAACCACCAAGCGACCTTCTGGAACGCCTCGCAGTCGCCGAGGCGCGTACACGCCTCATCAACGCCTCCGATCTCAAGCAATATGCCACTGTCATCGATATCGGTTCCAAGAACCCGAGCCTCCTCACCTGCAGTGATATCGACGTTCTCTGGCGCGTCGCCGAAGCATTCATCGACACTGACCGGGCCGCGCGTGGACAGGATGCCTACAGCTACATCCTGAAGACCTGCACCAACCCGCAGGAAAGGCTTGCAACCATACAGAAAGCCTCTGCGCTCTTGCCGTATCAGCCCATGCAGGATCTGCTGGCGCTTGAGAAGCCGGATGCCAACGGAGGCCGCGAATTCGACAGTATACGGACGGATCTGGCACGACGCTTCGTAGCCCAGGGCAATGACGACCCGAAACTGACAGTCTCGCAGGACTATCTTTCCCAGGTCGAGCGCGTGGCCCGTAGCCAGGGCCTTGCCTCGGACGACGCATTGCTCGGCTGGTACTATCTGCGCCGCAGCAACTACACAGACGCCGAGCAATGGTTCAAGGCAGCTCACGAAAAATCGGACACCGCCACGATCTCGCAGGGTCTCGCCCTGGTGTTGATCGCCGATCGCAAGCCGCAGGAAGCCGAAGACGTCATGTACAAGTGGCGCAATGAGTCCAAGGATGCGATGGCGACCTATCTGGCCGCGACGGCAAACCTGATGGCGTTGCAGCCACCCGCCAATCTCACCGAGGAAGTGCTGGGGCGCGTTGCAGCCGAAGTGGTGAAGCAGAAATATGTTCCGACCGCCCAACAGCTCGGCTGGTTTGCCCGCTCGATGAACCAGCCGCAGGCGGCAGCCCGCTGGTTCGAGACGGCCCTGCGCTGGAAGCCCGATGACGAACCCTCCGCCTACGGCCTTGCAATCACCCGCAATCAGCTGAACGACCGGCAGGGTGTTGCCGAAGTCCAACGTCTATGGGCCGGCCGGTCGCAGCGCATTGCCGTTCTTGGCGAGCCGGCGCCGCGCACGCCCACTTACGCGCCATTGCCGTCGCCGAACCAGTCCGCGCAAGTCGTAGCACCGCAGCTGGTGCCGCAAGCGCAGCCTCAGAACGCTCCTTTGGTCGCCCCTCAGGTGGCGCCGCAGACACCCGTCGAGCAGACCTATGTGAACACGCAGGTCGCCCAGCAGCCCGTCGCACCGCCCCGCCGCGTCGCCCCGGTCGAATATGCCGAGCCTGTTGCTCGCTCAAAAGCGACCGTTCGCACGACCCGTCGGCCGGCCGGATGCACCACGACCATCAATGCCGAACTTCTGTCGCCGGCCAACGCGCTCTCGCACGGCTGGTGCCTGATGAACCTCAACCGGCCGATGGAAGCCGTGCAGGCCTTTGGCGTTGCGCTCGACAGCAGCGATGCCAAGTCACGTGAAGAAGCGGCATACGGGCAGAGCCTGGCCTACCTGCGGGCAGGTCTGGCGAACAACGCCGCAGTCTCCGCAACGAAGGCGCCGATGAACCATCAGCGTGCATCAGAGTTGCAGGTCGCCATCCTGGCCGACCGCGCCCTTGCAGCCTTCAACAGCAAGCGCTACCACGAGGCGCTGCTCTACCTCGACCAGCGCTCGCAGCTACAGCAGGAACGCACTGACCTGATGGTGTTGCGCGGATACAGCTACCTCAATCTGAAAATGTACGACGATGCCCAACGCATCTTCACCGCCGTCGCCGCCACCGGCAACCGCGACGGCAGCCGGGGCTTGAGGGACCTGATGCTCGCCCTGCATCCGCAGCAGGGGGATTACTGAGACTAGTTGCTCGGTCGAAGCATCCATTTTGTGTTTGAAACTCACGGGCTCAAACAAAAGCATGGCGCGACTTTTCAGATTCTCCTCCCGAACTCCGGCTCATTGATTTTATGCATGTTGTAGCCGCACGGCCGCTGCGCGCTTTCATCCAAAATGCTTTGGCGCCGCGCGAGCTCCTCGCAGAAATCTACACTACCCAATCAAAGTGCACCCAAAATGGGTGGAAACCCACCCTACCGTGCGGCTGGCACGTCAGCCGCGTAAGTGGAGAAGGGTAATCTGACGGCGGATGTTGATCGAACTTGACGTCTCTCATCAAATTATTGTCTATTGCTAGCAATAGACAATAGTCCCACCTGTATGGAATTTGCCATGTCAGCCATTTCTCCTGTGATCCTGCTCAATTCCATCGACGACGTCGCGGTCGCGCGTGCCATGATCCGCTCGGGAAGTCCAACTGGCATTGATGGCCTGATTGCGGTCGATCAAATCCCGCGCGGTCACAAGATCGCGGTGCGCGACATCCAGACGGGACAGGAAATCCGCAAGTTCGGCCAGCCGATCGGCGTTGCGACACAGTTCATTCCAGCGGGCGGCCACGTCCATTTGCAGAATCTGGCGGTGATCGAGTCCGAACATCCCTATCAGTTCAGTGTCGACATTGAAGAAGCAGGCATGTTGCCGCAGGAGGACTGTCGGACCTTCATGGGCTTTGATCGCGGTGCCGGCGGCGTCGGCACTCGGAATTTCATCGGCATCATCACCACCGTGAACTGCTCGGCGACCGTCTCGAAATACATCGCAGAGCACTTCAATCGCACCGGCGGCTTGAACGGCTTTGACAATGTCGACGGCGTGGTAGCCCTCACCCATGGCGGCGGTTGCGCGATAAACACCAATTCCGAAGGATATCGTTATCTGGCACGCACCCTGCAGGGTTACGCGCGCCATCCGAATTTCGGCGGGATCCTGATGATTGGCCTTGGCTGCGAGACCAACCAGATCGCGCCCATCCTCGAACACTACAAGCTCGAGGAAGGAAACCGGCTGCGCACCATGACCATTCAGGATCTGGGAGGCACCCGCAAGACGATCGCCGCTGCCTCGGAAATGATCCGCGACATGCTGCCTGCGGTGAATTCTGCCAAGCGTACCGTTCAACCTCTTTCGGGCATCAAGTTGGCTTTGGAATGCGGCGGCTCCGACGGCTATTCGGGGATCTCTGCCAATCCCGCCCTCGGTTATGCATCCGATTTGCTCGTGCGTAATGGCGGAACCTCGGTATTGGCGGAGACGCCGGAGATCTATGGCGCGGAGCATTTGCTGACCCGCCGCGCGGTCACCCCGGCGGTTGCCGAGAAGCTGCTTTCGAGGATCGACTGGTGGCGAGACTACACCCGCCGCAATGGCGCCGAGCTCAACAACAATCCGTCCTATGGCAACAAGCTCGGCGGCTTGACGACGATCCTTGAAAAATCGCTGGGTGCCGTCGCCAAGGGCGGCTCAATGCCGCTCAAGGCGGTCTACGAATATTCTGAGATCGTTGATGAACCCGGTTTCGTCTTTATGGATACACCCGGCTATGACCCTGTCGCGGTCACCGGCCAGGTGGCAGGCGGCTGTAACGTGATCTGTTTCACGACAGGTCGCGGATCGGTTTCGGGCTTCAAGCCGGCCCCATGCGTCAAGATCGCCACGAATACCGAGATGTATAACCATATGCGCGAGGACATGGACATCAACTGCGGCGATATCGTCAGTGGAGACGATACGATCGAAGCGGCCGGCGAACGGATTTTCGAAGAGATCATCGCGGTCGCTTCGGGCAAGAAAACCCTGAGTGAGACCTTCGACTACGGCGATAATGAATTTGTTCCGTGGCAGGTCGGCGCGATCACCTGACGCTGTCGTGCGCCAGCGTCTTTGGACATTCGGGGCCACCGGCAGTTTTTAGCATCGCACGCATCGACGAAGACCACGATACGCATGTGTGCGTTCGTCTATATAGAAGTTCCCGGTGTGTGGCGAGTGAAGCGACGGTATCGGTCTTGGCGGAAAGGTATCAGGGCTCTCGTCAGGCGAACATCGCGGAGGAGCTCACCGGATTGCACGCGGGCAGTTGAATGCGTGGCGTAGGCCGCGCGAGAAGGACGTCCTGTCAGTCACTCACCGAATGGCTTCGTTCCGGCGGCGGTTATATCTCCAATCTTGGAATTCGGTAGATTTTGATCAATCCCCTCAACTC
>NZ_JAELTU010000193.1 GCF_016429015.1 Rhizobium sp. ASV20 | reverse complement strand
GGCCGCGACAAACTGGCAGAGGCTGTCCCACCGGCCTGCAAGTTGAACCAGAATCGATATTGAGCAGCAGGAAAATCAGCATGCCGATCTTGAACAGAGCCGCAGAACTCCAGGGCGAAGTAACCGAGTGGCGCCGCTACATCCACACGCGGCCGGAGCTTCTTTATGCGGTTGAGAACACCGCTGCCTTCGTCGCCGAAAAGCTCCGCTCCTTCGGGGTCGACGAGGTGGTGACGGGCATTGGCCGCACCGGAGTCGTCGGCCTGATCCGCGGCAAGGGCGAAGGGCGCACTGTGGGCTTGCGCGCCGATATGGATGCTCTTCCGCTTACCGAGATCACCGGCAAGCCCTGGGCCTCCGAAACACCGGGCAAGATGCATGCCTGCGGCCATGACGGCCATACCGCCATGCTCCTCGGCGCTGCGAAATATCTCGCTGAGAACCGCAACTTCAATGGCAATATCGCCGTCATCTTCCAGCCTGCCGAAGAAGGCGGCGCCGGCGGCGACGCCATGGTCAAGGACGGCATGATGGATCGCTTCGCAATCTCCGAGGTCTATGGCATGCACAACATGCCGGGCCTGCCGGTTGGCCACTTCGCCATCCGCAAGGGCGCGATCATGGCAGCGACGGACGAATTCACCGTTTCCATCAAGGGCGTAGGCGGTCACGCGGCCATGCCGCACCGGACGATCGATCCGATCGCCATCGGCACGCAGATCATCTCCAACCTGCAGCTCATCGCCTCGCGCAGCGCCAATCCGCTGAAATCAGTGGTCGTCTCTGTGACGATGTTCCACGCCGGCAATGCTCAAAACGTCATTCCGAGCGAAGCAAGCTTTGCCGGGACGGTGCGGACGCTCGATCCGGAAATGCGCGATCTCGCCGAGCAGCGCTTCAAGCAGATCGTCTCGGGTGTCGCCGCAAGCCATGGCGCCGAAGTCGAGATCGAATTCCAGCGCAACTACCCCGTCACCTTCAACCATGCCGATGAGACCGATCATGCGATCGCCGTCGCCGAGGAAATTGCCGGCACCGGAAACGTCATCGCCGATATCGACCCGATGATGGGCGGCGAGGATTTCTCCTACATGCTGCTCGCCCGTCCCGGCGCCTTCATCTTCGTCGGCAACGGCGACACCGCCGGCCTGCACAACCCGGCCTACGACTTCAACGACGAAGCCATCGCCCATGGCATTTCCTACTGGGTACGGCTTGCCGAACAGCGCCTCAACGCCTGAGGCGGCTCTGCCATTCCCCGTGCGCCCCACAAGGGCGCACGGCACCGCAAAAGCGAATTGTCCCAAGGACGTAAAAGAGCTTGGCTTCGGGCCTCTGCTTTTGTATGGATCATCCCGAGTGGTCTCGTAGCTCAGCAGGATAGAGCACCAGATTCCTAATCTGGGGGTCACGCGTTCGAATCGCGTCGAGATCACCACTCTTTTCAATAACATAGCTTCAAAAATCGCATGATTTTCATGCGCCAGCAATTTACCGGAATTACCAGCTTTTACAGGCATTTTCGGACGTTAGCGGGGATTCTGTGGCGCATGAATGGCGCACGGAATCGGCAAGCCTGCGACCGAATTCGGTGTCTTCCCTAAGTAAACGGTGGAAAAATAAGGCGGACGCGAGTAGTGGTGATGACACTTCAACCCGCGTTCGCATTTTGATAAAATGATTGTGAGTAGCGATGCTAAAGTACGGTGTGGCAAACATCCGAAGATTGCATGATTTTCAACCGATCGAATTAAAGCGGATAACACTGCTTGTCGGAAAAAATAGCGGTGGGAAAAGTACGTTTCTGCGGACTTTCCCACTTATTCGGCAGTCTCTAATGACGCGAACGAGTTCGCCGATGCTTTGGTATGGCGATCTCGTCGACTTTGGTTCTTTTGAGACCGTTCTTTCTCGCGACTCGAAAAGCAAGGCGATATATTTTTCTTATGAGATTGACGAGCTCCAGCTAGAAGACCGAACCCTCTTTGTTGAAGCGTTCGGTTATTTCCGGCGCCAAGGCTTCCAGACAACTATCACCGGCATCAACTATAAGGTGGGTATCGAGCGGAGAGGCGAACGCACGCGAATATCATCGATTTCAATCGGTATTAAATCGCCGCCTCTGCAAATCGAACTTGAAGTTGACGACAACAACAATGTTAAGCGCATCGATGTCAACGGAAATGATTTGATCTCCGCAGTCACTCCGTTGCGAATAAACATTTCGGCGGGTACGTTGTTTCCGGAATTGCGTTTCGCTCGCGCAAAAGAAGATCTTAACAAAGATATATGGGGCGGCAATTCTGCTAACGCCGTCTTTCCGGCGCTTTCACGCTTATTGCGTAAGGTAATTGATCAAAGAACTCGCGATAAATCAATTGCTGATATCTCCTCAAGGCTGATCGTCAGTGGCTTAGCCGATCGAGCCAAATTCAGACAAATTGGAGCGGCGCAGGGAAAAACGGTCGGTCGCCTTTTTGATTCGCTAGCATCTTCTCCTCCGGGCAGTACCACATATGAACAAATTGCACTTCTGGTAAACGCAGCTGCTTTACCTAATCTGTTTCGTTCTATTTCCAGCCACCTTCGTAGCATCTTTAGCGCGACTCTCTATATAGGGCCAGCAAGAGCGCGAAGTGAGCGTTACTACCGCTACCAAGACCTAGCCGTGTCCGAAATCGACCCGGACGGCAAAAATTTTCCAATGTTTTTGAACTCGCTCCGCGTCTCGCAAGTTCAAGAATTCTCGGATTGGGTCCGAAAGTTATTTGGCTACGGCGTCTCTCTTTCGAGATCTACCGGACATATAAGCATCAACCTAACGAACGGCGGCGACGAAACGAATATTGTCGATGTCGGCTATGGAGTTTCTCAAATTCTGCCCGTACTCGGGCAAATCTGGTGGGCACGCAATAGGGTGATCAGCCGGGAGTCGAGATCCCCACTGTCGTTGCTCGTGATCGAACAACCCGAGCTGCATTTGCATCCAGCACACCAGGCTCTTTTGGCAGACGCCCTCGTTGGCGACGCTACTGCATCAATTGAACGAAATAATTCAGCTGGTCGAATGCATTATGTTGTCGAAACGCACAGCGAGACTTTGGTTAATCGCCTCGGTGAATTCATTGCAGCCAAACGTGTCGATCCTTCGGAAGTTCAGGTCATACTTTTCGAGCCCGATGATGATGGAACTACAACTAAGGTGCGGACAGTCGAATATAACAGTGATGGGGCGCTGATTGATTGGCCTTATGGTTTTTTTCAGGCGCCGTTTTTGACATGATTATCCGCTGGGAATTCGATGCTAAGTATAGCGCGATTGCAAATGACGCTCGTTTGCCGTTGGTGACTTCGGAGTTGTTGCGAGCACATCGTCTAGGTCACCATTTGCTTGTCATAGAGAGACCACTTATTTCGGAGTTGATAAAACTTGACTTATCATCAATAGATAGGGCAACACTGACGAGGTTGTCAGGAGAATTTACTCAAAACGGAGCTATTCATCGGCAATCAAAGAAGTATATCATCATTGAAAATAGTTTTGATAGCTACATTAATATTGGAGAAGATAGAATTCATCTTTCGCTTTTTCAATTGAATACATCAAGAATTCTTGAGCCATCAGTTTTGTTGGTCGAGAATTCGGCTACTGATGGATGGTTTCTTGAGACTGTTTTGAAGGTTCATGCGCTCAATACGTGGCGCGGAGGCATATGTTTTGACCTAGCGCACGGAGGGGGCGACGAGGTGCCAAATGTCTTAGAATCTTTGGTTCACCAGAAGAAACTTATCGTAACCCTGGTAGACTCCGACAAGAATTCTCCAACATCTACTGAGACCAAGAAAATAGATCGCTTGGAAAAAGTAGTAAAAGACAATAATTGGAAATTGAGTTTCGTTTATTCTAGTCCCTGCCGTGAGGTGGAAAACTTCATTCCGCTCAATACCTTGTTAAACTTACCCTGCGGCCACGCTTGCGGAGCAAACGAGGTATTTCTGAACCTAGAAAAACAAGAAGAGGGAACTCGCGAAACTCTGTATATGTTTTTCGATCTGAAGCTCGGATGGGATGGCGTAGGCGAAAAGATGACCGATGAGGAGCGCAAATGGATAAAGTCGAAGTTGGCCCTCGCAGGAAAACTCGATGGCATGCCCGTTCCAGGCTATGGCGAGAAGATCATAAAGCAAATCAAGGCTGACGGAGCGCATATCACAACGCTTAGACAACATCTCGTTCAGCGAAGCTGGTCTGATTTGTTTCTTTCCTTCTTTGAGGGATTGTGGTGGTATTTTATCGCAGCCCCTCAGATTCGAACCTGAGGCAAACGGAATCGGCCCAAGCGGCTTCCATGGCTTCCCGATACGTTGGCGTTGCCGCTTATGCGGTCATGGTCGACGAAGAGACAGGCGATATGTCATCGCCGGGCCTGCTGGCGAAAACACGGCGAAATCGCCGACCTGAACGCCGCCTGAGATCGGAGTTCGCGAAGCGGCCAAAATCAACGGCTCGCAGTCGCGTGGGACAAATTGAAGCTCTACAAAGTCATTATACTTTTTGCCCGACGTGTCTCACCAAATGACGGCATTTCCCGCCCTCTTGACCATTGCGCCTATAGAGAACATAAATAGAACAAATGTCGTCTCTGTAGGAGTTTTTGAGTATGAGCCGCCAGCCAATTTACACCAAGATCCCGCAGCTAAGCACTCAGAGCATTGTGCTCATAATTCGCGGATACTCCATGGGTGCGATCCGTGACGGGTGGATGGCCGTGATCGACAACAACAAGACGCGGCCCGGTAACCAGCACCAGGATCAGCTTTGCATCGCGCGAACGCGCGAAGGGAGAGTGATGTTGCGGTTTGTGAAGAAGGGCGCGCGTCATAACCGATGGGATCTGATTTCCGTTACCGGAGATCCTATGATCGATGTCGAACTGGAATGGTGCGAACTGGTCAAAATGATCATTCCCCACAAGATGACGGCGGCTGAAATGAAATTCATCAACAGCCTTGAGGCGGGTGAGATCGTCGAGGATGAGCATGCCTCGAAAGCAGCCTGACGATCTCGATGGGAAAGCGCCAATACACGGCCGCTTATCTTTCGGACTATGCCGGCCGCAAGATCTGCGTGGTTTGCCCGAACTGCGGGATGACGCGGCGCTACGACGCAGACGCGATGCTGAGGCGGATCGAGGATCAGCCTATGCCATCCATACTGCCGAAGATCGCGAGGGCTGAAGGATGCAAAAAAGTCGACAACGTCTATTCCGATCGCTGCCGACTCCATTTCGATATCGAGGCCATGAGGGGTTGATTGCTATGGTCCTGCAGCGCCACCCCGAAACCGTCGCATAAGTTCGTCAAAGATCACATCAGCGAGCCACATGGCGCAGACGCCCACAACGAACGCGGTCGCGTTCATGGCCGCGATATCACGCTCCGGAAGCGGCCAGTTGATCGCCTTCAGGTAATAGAGCGCCGGCTCCGTCAGATAGGCGGCGGCGATGGCGCCGCAGACTGGCGAGGCGAAGATCTCGCGCGCAGTGTAGCGCCGACGCGACAGACCGCGCAGAACGCCACCCATAAGCCCTGCAACTGCAACGCCTGCCTTGATGCCAAGCGCTTCCAAAAAATCATTGATAGACATCCGCCCCTCGAATGCTTGATGTGGTGGGAAGAGCACGCCCCGGCGCCGGCCGGGACATGCTAAGGCATGCCGCGCTATGCCGCCTTCAATTCGGCGACAGGCTTCGAATCATTGGCCGCGACAGGCGGTTGCGGCTGCAGGATGCCTCGGGCGCCGTCGCGCGTCAGGTTGATCGTCACCTTGATGACATTCGACAGCAGCAAGACGCTGGCTGCGACCTTGGCGGCGGTCGTGTCGGACATGCCGAGACCAGACCAATCGACCGTCAGCAGCGCGCCGAGAATGAGGCCGAACAGGTTGAGGATATTGTGCACCAGGTTGGTATTGAACATGGGATTGCTCCTGATTGGTGAGGGAGAGGAAAGAGAGGACTAGCCGGCCGCTTTGGCGGCTTTCGCCTGCCGTAACGCCTCCTTGATCTCGGCGTAGGCATTGGCGGCGAGCGTGATCGCATCGACGAGGGTGACTTCAGTCGGATTGGCGCAGATCGGCTGCGTGCTCTTGTAGGCAGCCGCCTCGATGTTCACGGCCGCGCCCTTGATCAGGCCGGTAGCGGCGATCGCGACAAAGGCCTTATGGTCTTTCTCGATGTTGCGGCAGATGGCGGAAACGTCCTGCGTGCTCTGGCAGGCCGAAAGCGAGATGACGGACAGCGCGAGGCCGGCCGCCATCGTGAGATGGAGGATGCGCATGAGGGATATCCTTCGATGTCAGGGAGGGAGGAAAGAACCGCCTGAAGGCGGCAGGCATCAACGCGCCGCTTCGAGCGCCGCGAGGAACTTCTTTGCGTAGCCGGCGATGTCGGCGGCTCGATCAGTACCGTTGATGATCTTGCGGGCGCCGACCCAATCGGTCGCCGTGCCGCTGAAATAATCGGCCAGCTTCCTGCCTGTGAAGCGGCCGTTGATCATGCCGTCAAACAGGATCTCGACAGCCTTGGTGGGATCGAGCGCCAGATCCGGATGATCGGCAATGCCGTATTTCAGGTAATTGTCATGGCCGGTGATCTGCGCCAGGCCGCGACCGCGATAGCGCCAGCCGTCGCCACTTGCCTCGCTTCCGTTGCCCATGCGGTTCGCATAGGCCCGGTTGGCGATGCGCTCCGGTTGACGGGCGTAGGCGTCCGCCTGAGCCGGCGTGAAGTATTTCCCGAAGGTCGCCAGCAGGCCGGAGGCGGAATAGTTGAGGTTTTCCGAGATGGCGCACATGGTATTGTCCGTCTCGTGGTAGGCCGTCGCCAGCATGTAGGCCAGCCAGCGCTGATCGAAGGGCTTTGCCTGCCATTCGACAAGAATAGCTTCCATGCCGTTGACCTGGTTCGTCGACAGGCGACTGCTGAACAGCGACGTTCGCACCGCCGCGAAGAATTTCGCGTGATTCATGATGTTGATCCGAATTTTTGGGATTTGGCCGGTTAGCCGACAGGTTGAGCAGTCGACTGCAGGCGCTTGATGGTGTCCTGCAGCTGCGCGATGGTAGCGTTTGCCGAATTGAGCTGTTCAGTTAGTCCGCTCAATTGCCCCCTGAGGGAGCCGTCATTGATGACCGCTGCCTGCTGGACATTTGTTAACTCCGTGCGAAGCTGTGTGGCGTCGGCCGCCACCGTTGCGAGATCCGCCCTGGCCTTCGTCAATTCTGCCGTCGAAATATCGAGCTGTCCATTCAGCGCGGTGATCTGCGCGGTTTGAGCCGTTACCTTGGCAAGAGCGTCCTGCGTCGCATCGGACATGATGGCGCTTGTCGGAAAGTCGCCGATACCGATCGGCTGTGCCGGTTGCACATCATCCTTGATGATTTCGCCGTCAAGCGTGATGCGGCGCAGATACTGGACATGTGCACCGACCGGCGTGCCATCCGGCCCGAAGCGCACGAGCAGTTCATATGGGAAGGTTTGATCCTGAATTTCGGCCATGGGAGAAGTCCTTTCTTGAAGGGGTTAGGAGACGATTGCACCATCCGGAAAGCGCCAGCTGGTGCCGTCCGAAACTGCAAAGCGCTTGTTGCTGGTGCCGTTGGAAACATAGACGATGCCCTGCGGATTGGCGGCTGCAGACGGCAGTGTCGCAACCGTGAAGGATGGCAGGCTCGGCGCGCTGTAGAAGTTCACGATGCCGGTGGAGCGCGTTATTTTCATCGCGTCCCCAAGATAGTCACCGTTGTCTGCAAAGCGCGAAATCAGGAAATTGAAGCCAGCATCATAGCTTCCGAGATGCATTTGCCACCGCAAGTTTCCGGTGGCATCGCCGCCCTTCATTCCTTGGATGATATTTGCGTAGCTGCCTGGATTATCCGCGATCAATGACAAGATGCTGTGCCAGCTTCGCCCCACAGTCGAGAACTTCTGCTCTCCATACCAAGTATTCAAGGCGCTCAAGATCGGCACATTGGCGCCGGACGTCGCTACGTTGTATGTCGCAGCCGACCCCAATCCGAGGTTCGCGCGGCTCGTGGCGGCGGCTGTCCCGCCAAACTTCAAGGCGATGGAGGTGACGAGGGTATCAACGTTTACCTCTCCGGTTTGCCTGTTCACCCAAAACGGCGTTCCCATAAATGTACCGCTGTCGTCGTAACGTAGCAGCACGAGGTTTGAGCCGACGTTCCCCCCAGCCTCAGTTCCTCCCTGCGCACCGAATACCCATCGCTGGCTGCCGTTCATCTTGAAATTGGTGGCGCGATAAGCCGTTGCGGCTCCGTTGATGCTTACACCCGGAAATGTCTGCTCTTGACCCCACGAATTGATGGTATCGAGCCGTCCGATTGCAGCCCCGCTAGTGCCAGTGCCGACTGTTGCAGCGGTCCCAAGTTGCAGAACGGCGCGAGCCGCAGGTGCGTCGACCGCGCCAACCAGCGATCGTGCAAAGGACGTGAAGCTGGTTAGTGCCGCCGTACCCTGGCCGGTGAAATATGCGATCTTATCGGCGGCGGTCTGCAGACTGGCAATAGCATAGAGAACGCCATTGGTCAGTGCATCGAGCACGGCGCGCGTCGAGGCAAGAACGCGGGTCGCATCGGGCGTGAACTGAATGCGATAGCTTGCCGTGTTGCGCGCCGCACCCGGCCAGGGATCGGCAAGCGTGATCGAGGTGTTGCTGTTGACGGCCGCGATCGGCACGGTCAGGCCGGCTGCCATGAACAGATCCCCGGCCTGAATGCCCGAAGTCGACCAGGTCGTGTTCTGCCCGGTCACCGCCACGTCGTTGGCTGCAATCGTGGCCGTGCCGGCGTTGTAGGTGGTGGGAAGCGCCATTATGCGATCTCCTGCGCGTTAGGATCGGCAGGGCTCGCCTTGAGGCTTTGCAGCTCGTTGGTGAGGGCTGCATTCTGCTCCTGAAGATCGAATATTGCCTGCGCCTGAATGAGGCTTCGATTGCGGTAGTATTCGGCGAGCGCCGCCTGCTCCTGCAGGGCAACGAGATCATTGATCGGGACCGTGCTCGACATGGTGCCTCCTATCGTCCGTAGAGGGAAAGAATGCGAATGGTGCGATTGTTCGCGGTGACGTTGTTCCCCGACACAACGCGGACATCGAAACGAAAGGTCGTCGATGTGATCCAGCTTGGCGGGGTAAAGTTGAACTCGTGGGCAAAATGGGTGCGGCCCATAAAGTTGTGTTCAATCTCTGCCGTGTAGGTGTTGTTGATATTGTCCCAGATGGAGATAATGACCTTCACCGGCTGCTGAACGTTGTTGACGTAAACCCCATCACCGGCGAGGCTGAAGGCGCTGTGAACAATGCAGGCGCCGACATTCTCACCATGGGGAGCTGTCAAGCCGGTGATCGGCGTATTGGCCGTCCCGATGCCAGCAGTACCGAGAGCATTGTAGTCGACGCGCGAAATCGACCCGCTCCGGATGTTGCTGCGCCCGACCTGCAGCGTGCCGATATCTGCATATTGAATATTGGCGTTGACCAGGTAGGTGACGCCGCCCGACACCGCGAAGGGCACGGCTCCATTATCGATCAGGCCGAACTGGCTGGCTTGCACATAGAAGCCTGCCGGCGCGTTCGGATCGGCAGGTACGCGTGCATACCAGCCGACCGCCTTATAACCGGAGCCGCTATCATAGCGGGCCTGCGCACCGATCTGCGTATAGCCGGCCGGCCCTGCAACCACTTCCATCTTGAACTTTGCATCGGCGGTGGCGCCGTTTGCGGTCGCCGTAACCTGCGTCAAGGCGCTGGCCGCCGCCTGAATATCGACGCCCTGCTGATTGACCGTCGTCTGCAGGCTCTGCAGGGCCGATGCATCGGCCTTGCCGGTGATCGAGTTCTGCAGGCTGGTAATGGCCTGCCCCTGTGACGAGAGGGTATTCCCCTGCTGCGATACCGTCTGCGACAGGGAATTGAGCGCGCTGGCATCGGCTTTTCCCGGCAATGTCGCCTGTATCGACGTAATCGCCTGCGATTGCGAGGTGATCGAGTCCTCGGCAGCCGTCACACGGCTGGTCAGCGCGGTTAAGGCGGCCGAAGTCGCTAGCCCCGGCAATGTCGCCTGCACCTGCGTCACGGCCTGAGATAGGATGTCGAGGCTCGTTTGCGTCAGCGTGATCTGCGATGTCAAGGTCTGCGCGACAAGGGAAACGGCCGCCTGCCCATTCATCTTGTCAAGGAAGTTGGCAAAGTCCTGATCGACGCCTTGCATCGACTGCGGAAGCAGGCTGTTGCGGATCGCCGCGACCGACTGGCCGATGCTCGTTATGCCGACGCCACCGCCCAACGCCTCGACATCGTTGGCGAGCTGATTGACGCTCTCGATGCTGGCTTTGCCGTCGACGGTCTGCGACAGGGACGTGAGCGACTGCCCCTGCGCCGACACCGTGTTGCCAAGCGCGGTCACCGTACCGCTCAAGCTGCCGATCGCGGTCGAGTTGGCCTGTACCGTCCCGTTTGTGGTCGCAAGCTGTGCCTGCAGGGAGGTTATTGCCTGCGCATTGGCACTGTCGCCGGAAGCGCGCGCCTGTTGTTCGGCCGCCAGCTCGGCACGCGAAGCGCCTGGCGACGGCGAGCCGATGGCGATCCAGTCGAACTCGAAATAATCCGTCGCGGTCTGTGCCGACGAGAGATCGATGCGGATCTGGTCGATCGTTCCCGACCAGGCCATGTTGAAGGTGACCAGCGCCACGCCGTCGAGATTGAAATCAGGCGCACTCAGCACCAGCTGGCGCGCGACATCCCATCCCGCGTCGGAAGCTGCCTTCCACCAGGCGATACCCTCCCAAACCGGCGCGCCCGTTCGGCGGATGCGGGCGCGGATCTGCCGCGAAGCGTTGCCCACGACGCCAAGGCCAATCGGAGACAACACATAGGGATCAGTCGCATGGTCCGCTGGACGCAGGAAGCCATTTGCGACCGTGGGATTACCGTTGCCTGTCCAGCCGAGCACGGTCGTATCGAAAGTCCAGAGCGCATTTGCGGCCGGATCGAACTGATTATCCGTGCCGGCCGATTGAAGCGACATGCGGTCGGACAGAGCCTGATAGTCATCAGCTCGCGCCCGATCGACCTGCGTGATCTGCGCCTGCAGGCTGCCCGTTCCGGCCTCGATCGTCGTGACGCGAAGCGCCAACGCGGCATTGGCAGAGACCGCAACCGTGATCTGGTCGGTGAAGTTGGCGACCACATCGCCAATGCGCGCCGTCAGCGACTGGCGAAGCTGTTCCTTCTGCGTATAGGACGCATTGGCGAGATCGGCGGCATAGTCGCGGATCGATGCGATTTCCCTGACCAGATCCCGATAGCGGCTCGACGCTTCCAAGGCGCCGGCCACCCGCTGCGATTCCTCGGAGGCAATCGCATCAACGCGCGCCTGCACCTCGTCGAGGATCGCCTGCGCGTTTTCGAGCACCTGCCCCTGCAGGTCGCCGTTGATCCAGTCCTGCAGCTTGGCAAATGCCGCGATGATGTCTGCCGTCAGTTCCGAGATCGACAGCCGCGTGTCATCCGTAGTGACATCAATCCAATCGGAAAACAGCGTCGGGCGGTTCGTATAGGGTATGAGCTTGCCGCGCACCTGGTAGGCAGTCGACGGCAGGCACCAGTCACCCGACACCAGCCAGCTGAACGGCTCGGCATATGGATAGGAGGTGCTGTCAAAGACGATATTGCCGCTTGCCTTCAGCTGGACCGTAACCTGCACCTGCAAAACGTCGTCGAGATCCGGCGTACAGCTGACGCGGATCGCCGGCCGGCGCGGCACGCCGTTCGCATCCCGTATAATTTCCTTCTGCACTGACCAGCCCTGCATGGGCTGCGGCGGCGCCGATATAGAGCCGGTCCAGCCGATCGTCGTCGGCAGCTCGAAATTCTTGCTCCAATCATGATCTGACGGGTCGACCTCTTTCAGCGTGACAAGCTGATTTGTGTCCGGATGACCGTCGATCTGAACGACGATGAACTTCTTGTTGTTGTAGCCCTGGCTTGTCGACGACCACGCGACGACATCGTTTGCCTCCAGCGCATAGGCTTCTGGCGGCAGGTAGAACTGGTGCGTGCGGAAGCGCCGATAGTCCAGAATCATTGCACGCATCAGGCGCTGGACCTGCGTTGCAAAGGGCGTCGACGGGAATTTCAGGCCAACTGGCAAGCGACGGTTGCCGTCTTCAGCTTCAAGATCCGCGTTATAAAGGGCGGGCGCATCCTTCATCGCCCATTTTTCGGCAGGCTCCGGATAGGTTGCCTCGACGGCATTATAGGTTGCGCTCAGCGTCGGGAACGGATCGTAGCTCTGCCCTTTGGTGACAAGGATCTCATTGTCGGTGAAGCTATAGACCGGTGAGCCGACACCGCCGACGAGCATCTTGAAGATGCCGCCATTTTCCGCGAGACGGCCTGAACATCCGCCGCGCAAGGTATCGACGACATCGAGCGGCTGATCATCGCCGGTCACCTCATATCCGGCCCTGAACTGGTTTTCCGTGCCGCCAGCCGCAAGATCAATCTGACGATCGCACTCATTCGCCGCGGCGATCCAGTTCGACGCCGGCAGGCGATGCGGCGCGAGGTTCTGGCCGCCGAACATCCACTCGTCATTGTAATAAATGCCGCGAATGATGTTGTAAGCTACCACCGCGTTGTTGGTGGACGGCTCGTAAGTGGAGACATCGCCCCAACGATGCGAGCCGTAGCCGCCGTTGGTCGAATCCTTCCTTACGTCGTAAAGCGGCAATGGATGCGGCTCGAATACGCCGGCAGGCACGCCAGAGAAGAAATCGGAATTATAGCGCGCGGTCACGATAACAAGCTGGCACCCGCGACCGATCATCGACGGCAGCCACGGCCGCTCCGGATCTGCGCCGAACTTGGCAAACAGGTAGGGATCGAGGCCCTGCGTGCCGTCGAGGTATTTTATCCAGAGATAATCATTGCCCTTGCGGTCCCGGTACTCGACGACAGGATAGCCGCGACCGTCCGGATGTGGCTGATCCCACCGGACGCCGCATTTCTGGTCATCAAACCAGACGCTGGTCAGCCCCAAGGGACCGGCGAAGCTCGGCATGCAGCCGATCTCCAGCACATCGACCAGGTAGGCATTCGGCGTCTTGCCGTCGTCGCCCCAGGTGTTGATATATTTCCGCTTGCCGGCCGTCGCGTATTTGCCCAACAGGAACGACATGGGCAGATCGTCGCCCATGCGGACCTCGATCTTGACGCCGGTTTCCTGCTCCGGCTTTTTCTGCATCGCCTTTTGCAGCAATGACACGCCGAGCGTCAGGACC
>NZ_JAELTU010000192.1 GCF_016429015.1 Rhizobium sp. ASV20 | reverse complement strand
CTCCGGCACAGGCCGCCTCGAGATGCGATGGCACCTGACGGATGACGAGATAGGATTGCGATGGGTGGCCGCCTCGTTTGACAGGCTGATGGTGATGCTGACGCCGCGGCGTCTGCGGACCGTCGATGCCGGCTGAACGGCCGACCACCCTCATCGACACCTTTCCTGCAAAGAAACCTCAAGAGAATCTCTTGGATACGGACATAGTCTGGCTCGTCGCAACCGCTGACTTCAACCGACTGCGGCGGGCTCCCTCAGCGAAAATTCCAATATCGAACCCGACCGCGTCATGCTGGTTGGGCACGTCGTCGCGCGTCTTGAACCGAGCGTGACGCATTGTGCCCCGCCCGCAGCGGCAGGAGGCACATCATGAAAATAATCGACAAGAAGACCGAGTTGAAAGACAGCAGGAGGCTGTCGATGCGAGCGATCATCGAGGCTCAGAACAGCCTCGATGCGACGCTGGCGAATGTTGCGAGCCGTGTTGACGGCATCACGCACAAGGAGGCCGGTGAGCGCCTTGTGCGTGATGGCGCCAATGAAGTGGCGCATGACAAGCCGCCGCATGCGATCATCCAATTGCTGTTGGCCTTCAAGAATCCGTTCATCGGCGTATTGCTGATGCTCGCGGCCATTTCCTTCTTTACGGACTACTGGCTGCCGCTTCAGTCGGGCGAGGATCCGGACATCACAGGGGTTGCCATCATCGTCACGATGGTAACGATCAGCGCGCTGCTGCGCTTCTGGCAGGAATACAGATCCGCAAGGGCGGCGGAAGCCTTGAAGGCCATGGTGCGCACCACCGCCACTGTCCTGCGGCGCCATCGCTACGATACCCAGCCGGAGCGCATTGAAATCCCCATGCGCAATCTGGTGGCCGGAGATGTCGTCCAGCTCTCCGCCGGCGACATGATCCCGGCCGATGTGCGGCTGATCGAATCCCGCGATCTCTTCGTCAGCCAGGCTGTGCTGACGGGAGAGGCGTTGCCGGTCGAAAAATACGACACGCTTGGCGCAGTCGCGGAGAAATCGGCGGTCGCAGTGGTTTCAGACCGCGTCGATCTGCTGGATCTTCCCAATATCTGCTTCATGGGCACCAATGTGGTGAGCGGCACGGCCACGGCGCTTGTCGTTGCCACCGGCCCCCGCACCTATTTCGGGTCTCTTGCCAAGTCCATCGTCGGGACGAGGGCGCAGACCTCGTTCGACCGCGGCGTCAACAGCGTCAGCCTGCTGTTGATCCGCTTCATGCTGGTCATGGTTCCCATCGTCTTCCTGATCAACGGCTTCTCCAAGGGCAACTGGATGGACGCCTTCCTGTTTGCCGTCGCGGTGGCCGTGGGATTGACGCCGGAAATGCTGCCGATGATCGTCTCGTCGAACCTGGCGAAAGGTGCCGTTTCGATGGCCAAGCGCAAGGTCGTGGTGAAGCGTCTCAACGCCGTCCAGAATTTCGGCGCGATGGACATCCTGTGCACCGACAAGACCGGCACGCTCACGCAGGATCGCATCATCCTCGAGCATCATGTCGATGTAAACGGACACGCCGATGAGGACGTTCTCGCGCTGGCGTGGCTGAACAGCCATCATCAGAGCGGCATGCGCAATTTGATGGACCAGGCCGTCGTCCGTTTCGCAACGGAAAAATCCGACATCGCCAAGATGGTGGATTACACAAAGGTCGACGAACTGCCGTTCGATTTCGTGCGTCGGCGCCTGTCCATTATCGTCGAGGGACGAGACCAAAAGCATCTTCTCGTCTGCAAGGGTGCAGTCGAAGAGATGCTTGCGATCTCGACGCATTATCGCGACGGCTCGGACATCAAGCCCCTGGACGACGAACGCCGTCGGCAGCTGGTGGATCTGTCCCGAGCCTATAATGAAGATGGCTTCCGCGTGCTGATCGTCGCGACAAAGGAGATCGGGCCGGAAGAGGAGGCAAAGCGCTACAATGGCAGCGTCGAAAAGAATCTGACCATCCGTGGCTTCCTGACCTTCCTCGACCCGCCGAAGGAGACGGCCGTTTCCGCTATCCGCGCGCTCAAAGAGCACGGCGTTACCGTCAAGGTTCTGACCGGCGACAATGCTGTGGTGACGGCCAAGATATGCCGGGAGGTCGGGCTTGAGCCAGGCGTGCCGGTCCTCGGTCGCGATCTTGAGAAGATGAGCGAGGAGGAACTGGCGACGTTGGTGGAATCGCGCACGGTGTTTGCCAAGCTGACGCCGCTGCAGAAGTCACGCGTGCTGAAGGCGCTTCAGCAGAATGGCCATACCGTGGGCTTCCTCGGCGATGGCATCAAAGATGCGCCGGCATTGAGGGATGCGGATGTCGGCATCTCCGTCGACAGCGGCGCGGATATCGCCAAGGAATCCGCCGATATCATCCTGCTCGAGAAAAGCTTGATGGTGCTTGAAGAGGGCGTCATCCAGGGTCGTGAGACCTTTGGCAACATCATGAAATACCTCAATATGACGGCAAGCTCCAATTTCGGGAACGTGTTCTCGGTTCTGGTCGCAAGTGCCTTCATTCCCTTCCTGCCGATGCTTGCCATCCAGCTGCTCGTGCAGAACCTGATGTACGATATCTCCCAGCTCTCCTTGCCATGGGATCGGATGGACGAGGAATTCCTGCGCAAGCCACGCAAATGGGATGCCAGGAACATCAGCCGTTTCATGATCTGGATCGGGCCGACCTCGTCTATCTTCGACATGACGACGTTTGCGCTGATGTGGTTTGTCTTCGGCGCGAACTCAGCCGAACATCAGACGCTTTTCCAGTCGGGATGGTTCATCGAGGGCCTTCTGTCGCAGACATTGGTCGTCCATATGTTGCGGACGCAGAAGATCCCCTTCATCCAGAGCACTGCGGCGCTGCCGGTCATGCTCATGACCACACTGGTCATGGCAATCGGCATCTATGTTCCGTTCTCTCCGTTGGGAACGATCATTGGCCTGCAACCACTTCCATGGTCGTACTTCCCATGGCTCGCCGGCACCTTGCTGAGCTACTGCATCGTCGCCCAGACGGCGAAGATGCTCTACATGCGGGCATTCAAGCAGTGGTATTGAGCACCGAACAGACACCGGCGGTATTGCCGCCGGTGTCTGACGGCCGAGCATTCTCGTTCGATCCTGACGGATGTTCGGCTCGTTCCTGTTTCGCCCGAATAATCTTGTCCCGCGCTGCGGACGCCGCAGCGCGAACTAGCTTCGACAAATCCGACAATCAATCCGACCTGGAGATCAAACATGCGTCTATTGATACATGGCGGCAATGGCGTCGCACGTCTTAGCCCGATCCAAACTGCACTCGATCGCGTTCATGCTCGTCGCGGCATTTCCCTCATCATTCACGGCGAAGCGCCGACGGTGCGGGCTGCGGTCGATAGCTGGGCGCGAGAAAACGGCGTCGATGCGCTCCGATATCCCGCCAACTGGTCGATGCAGGGACCAGATAGCGAGATGAGATGGATATCGCTGATGCTGCGTGATTCCAGACCCGATATTATTCTTCAGTTGCCCTGCGATGGGTCGGAGATGGCTCTTCACCGTGCCGCCGATCAGTTTGCCATTCCTGTTATCCTGGTGAGGCTCAACCGCCAGGGGCGCCTTGCGGGCTATCGGGCCATCGCTGGGCTCGGCAGACAGGGCAATCAAGCCGATGGCGAGCTTCGGGAAGATCGAACGTGTCGGCGGCCGTTGCATTGCAAGCTGAATAGCACGGCCACATCGGCCGCTACAGGCATGCCGCATCGCCTATCTTCGATGGTTGGATCAACGGGGCAGCGGTCATTCGAGCCGCGTGTTGTTTGAGCGGGCTAAGAACAATCCCGCTGCCAAAACAAAGGATGATGCCGTGAACGGTATCTGTTCTTCGGCATCATCCGCGAAATCAGAGTTGTGACGAGCGAATCTGCAAGATTGCGACTTCAGAGACTTCTTCGTCTCAAATATGCATTGATTGCCGCGGTTGAGACGAGAGTGCCCATGGATGCTCGGCATCCTCTTCCGATATTGCGGTTGCATTCGACGGACCGACAATCGTCATCGGAATGCGCAATTCTCGGACGGTGCGCTCGAAGAAAGCCGTTTGGCGCCCGCCCGGAAACATCAGGATGATATCGGGGCGGCTATCCTCCAGCATGAATGCATTTCTCCTGGCTTCGGCGTGCTTGCCGAGCAGGGACCAATTCGCGGGATATCGGATCACATGTATGTTGTGTTCCCGCGCCCAGTTCTCGGCCTCCACGCCGAGCGCCGGCAGGCCGCCATGGATCAGGACGGATATCGGGAATGCATTCTGTATGTGATCGAGTTCCTTGCGAATGATGGCGGTGTCGTCGAAGTGTCTGCCACCGCTAATAAGAAGACGCATGAGGATTACTCCAAGTCTAGCCAGTGCCGGTCTGGGCTGTGTTCAGCCTGAGGCACGCAGGTGAATGATTGCCGGTTGTTCGACCTCGGTCATGAGGCGATCGATATTGCGCCGGCTAATGATATTGTCTCTCGCCAATCTGGAGGTTTTCGGGGCTTCGGATCGCCTCTGCGCTCCGCCTATCAAGATCCGATGGGTATCGAGGGAGGCTCGATGGCATGGAAATTTGAAGCCGGTTGGCTCCGTCCCGCATGATTCGGCGACTGATGGCTGGTGAAGCTACGTTCGATGTCGCATCGATACAGGTAACGAAGACCTTGGTCCGGAGCGCGATGGGCGTGAAGAAAGCAGTTTATCGATCATCTCGTACCTCGATTGCGCCTCGTAAGGTCGCATCATCGAGACGGGGAGTTAACCCTGATGATGCAGCCTCTTCGGCGTGACTGTTCGACTACTGTCGGGCGACATAAACAATTTCCTTTGGAAGTCGGCTTTCAAGCCGACATCTAGCACATAGCAATATCTCACAGTAAAACAAAGGCTATATTGTCGGTTATTCTATATACTGTAGAGCAGTAATATTATACCAAGATATAGAATAGCAGCTTGACGGCAGCGGACACGGGCTTGGCGTTTCGCCAGCACCATCGAACGTTCCCGCCTTTGGCTCAGTCGCGAAAGCGCTTCATCTTTTCGTCTCACCACGCGTCTACAGCGCAAAATCGCGGCGTTCTTTTCCTGAAAACGCTCCGGCAGAAGTACGCAAACCCCAGTTTCATGTTGACAGACATGGGGACATTGGCGACTAAACGGGCGGTTCCCGCGCTCGCAAGCGTGTTGGATCATGTTTTAATGGCGGGCGTGCTTGCGCCGGCCGTGGCCCGGAAAGTCCTGCCCCATGTCGTTCGCTGCCAGCGGAGACCGGTTTGCCGCCTTCAGGCATATCGCCTATGCCTATTTCTTTTTCGCGCGTTTCCTCACCGCCTTTGCCACCCAGGTCGTCAGCGTCTCCGTCGGCTGGCAGATGTACGAGCACACGGGTCAGCCGCTTTATCTCGGCCTGATCGGTCTGGTGCAGTTCCTGCCGTCGCTCCTGCTCATTCTGGTGACGGGCACCGTCGCGGATCGCTACAACAGGCGCCTGATTGCGGCCATCTGCATTTTTGTCGGCACTCTCTGCGCGGCGGCGCTGCTGTTTCTTACCGTCTCGGGCAGTTTTGCGCCGCTTCTCGTGTTCATGATTCTCGTGGTTTTCGGTGTCGAGCGCGCCTTCATGACGCCGGCAATGCAATCGCTGGCGCCCAATCTTATCCCGCCTGCGGACCTGACGAATGCCATTACCTGGAATTCGATGTCATGGGATGCGGCCGCTATCCTCGGCCCGGTAGCGGGCGGCTTGCTTTATGGCGTCGGCCCCAGTGTTGCCTATACGGTCGCAGTGCTGTTCTTTGCGTCCGGCTCGGTGCTGACCTTCCTCATCCCGAAGCCGCAGCAACGTGTGGCGCATGAGAAGCGCAGCCTGGGCGAAATGCTCGCCGGCTTCCGCTTCATCTGGTCGGAAAAGGTGGTGCTCGGAGCCGTCTCGCTCGATCTCTTCGCGGTTCTACTCGGTGGCGCCGTCGCGCTGATGCCGGTCTATGCGCGTGATATCCTGGTACTCGGACCCTGGGGCCTCGGCATGCTGCGTGCCGCTCCAAGCTTCGGCGCGATCGCCATGGGCGTGTTCCTGGCGACCTATCCCATCCGCAATCGCGCCGGCATGTGCATGTTCATCGGCGTTGCCATGTTCGGTGTGGGAACGCTGGTCTTCGGCATCTCGCATACGCCGTGGCTGTCGATAGCAGCACTTGCCCTCATGGGTGCATCCGATCTGATCTCGGTCTATGTCCGTGAAACGCTGATCACGCTCTGGACGCCAGATCACGTCCGCGGCCGCGTCAACGCCGTCAACATGGTCTTCGTCGGGGCATCGAATGAACTCGGCGAATTCCGCGCCGGCATCATGGCGCATTATTTCGGTGCGATCCCAGCCGTAGTCGTCGGCGGTCTCGGCACGCTTGCGGTTGCCTTTCTCTGGGCAACCGGCTTCCCTCAGCTTCGCCAGATCGACAGCCTGAACGCGCCGGATCGCGACAGCGACCCGCAGCCGGCTTGAATGTTCGGAATGGCGAGGCGGCCCGATCGGTACGGTTCGTTCTCAGCCTTGTGCGAATGGGAGACAGCGGGCGTCGATTATCGCATTCGCTTTGAAGATCGATCGTCAGATGTGCTTATCCTGGCGCCGCACGGCGGCTTCATCGAGCCCGTCACTTCGCAAATTGCAGAGCAGGTCGCGGCGCAGAGTTTCTGCTTCTACAGCTTCGAAGGGCTAAATGCCGGGCGGCTACATCATGAGATGCACATCACCTCAGAGCATTTCGACGAGCCGGTAGCGCTTGGTCTGGTATCCAAAGCGCGGATCGTTCTTGCCATTCATGGCCGAATGGACGGAGACGATTCTCAGACAAGCTGGGTCGGCGGTCTGGATACACCGCTTCGCGACCTGATCGTTCAAGCGTTGCGGCAGAGTGGTTTTGCGGCGGTGGCGAGGGAGAGGGGCGAGGCTTTGGCGGGGGTGTCGGGCGCCAACATATGCAACCGCGGCCAGCGGAAGGCCGGCGTTCAGCTTGAGATCCCAAGAGGAGTTAGAGACACGCTAAAGTCGGATGCGGACACGCTTGGACTATTTGCCCGATCGGTGCGCAGCGCAATCGAGCGGCACGATCAAGCCCTCGGAGCGGTTTGACAGGCCTGCGGCCTCAGGCGGCCATCGCCTGCTTGCCCTCGAAGACCAGATCGAGGAATTCCGATAGCCATGCCTTGAGCGCGGCGTCGAAGATCATGCGGCCTTCCAGATGTTCGCGGCCTTGCTGGGCGTTCGGCATGCAGAAGCGGTGTTCGCCATGCACGACCCAGCGCTGCATCATGGCGCGGGTGAGTTCGGCGTGGAACTGCAGGCCCCAGGCATTGGCGCCGTAGCGATATGCTTGGTTGGGATAGGTCTCCGCCGTCGCCAGCAACTCGGCGCCATGAGGCAGTTCGAAGCCTTCCCGGTGGAAGTGATAGACCATATGTGGCCAGCGCATCAGCAGCCGCCCCTTTTCCGTTGGGTTCAGCGCATACCAGCCGATCTCGGTCTTGCCATCGTCGCGCGCCTTAACCTTGGCGCCGAGATGGCGGGCGAGCATCTGCGCGCCCAGGCAGATGCCGAGATAGGGGCGGTTTTCCTTGAGCGGCACCTTCAGCCACTCGATCTCCGCCTTGACGAAATCATCGGGATCGTTGGCGCTCATCGGCCCACCGAAAATCACCGCGCCGGCGTGAGCGGCAAGCGTCGAGGGCAGGCGGTCGCCGAGCACAGGGCGGCGGATATCGAGGTCATAGCCTTTTTCGAGAAGCATCTGGCCGACGCGACCGGGGCTTGAGCGCTCCTGATGGAGCACGATCAATATAGGGCGCCCGGTGCGCTTCGGCGCTTCAATCATCATTGCCGGTCTCCACCCTGATGCCAGGTGCGCGCGCCGCCGCCTCCTGACGCTTCATGATGCGTTCACGGTCGGAAATGCCCATGAGGTCGGCGATGCGCCAGATCGCGTGGTCTTCCATTTCGCTGCGCTCGCCGTCGGCATAGACGATATCCCAGAGGATCCCGAGCAGCTCGAGCCGCTGCGCGCTATCGAGATGACGCTTCAGATCCGAAGTGAAGCGATAATAGTCGACCGCTTCGCTCTCGGCCTCTTCGCCGGCGGCGATCAGCGCGTCGAGCTTTCGGCCTTCAAGACCGTATTGCTCCTTCAGAAGCTTGCGCAGCCTCTTCTTTTCGCTGTTCTCGATCTTGCCGTCTGCCTCCATGACCTGAATACAGAGCGCCGCGACCGCGACGCGCGGATCATCGGGAGCAAAGCCGGATTTCGGGTGGTCCTGGGTCAGGTTATGAAGAAATTCCTGAAATCGTTCAAACATCCGTATCCGTTCTCAATGCGAGCAGAGCAGGGTTCTTGGGTCACCGTGCTCTATCAGTTCGTTTACACGTTCATTTCCGGCAAAACCGCTGTGCGGCCCTGCCGGACGTAGTCTAGAACAACTTGAGCCGCGTCTTGGGTTCCGGCTCTGGTTTGCGATCTTTCACGCCCGGATCATCCGGGGCTCCACCGAAGAAGGGCCGTGGCTCCTGCTCTCCCTGCGCCGGTTGCGGCGCTGCAACCGATGGGCTCGGCTTGGGTTTTGCCGCGACTGGCTCCAGTTCCATGACATAGGTATCGGATGGCGTCGCTGCAACTTTCGGTGAAGCCGGCGGCTCCGGTTGGGTTGCGGAAACGGCCTCGCGTACCGGCGGCAGCGATTTCAGCGCGGCATCGACGGATACGGCCGTTCCCTCCTCCACAGGCCCTTCGATCTGACCGAAGGGTGCCTTCCATTCGAAGGCGTCGAGGCGACCCGTCACGGGGGAAAGCGGCAACCATTTTTCGGAGACGAAACCATCGGCGACCCAGGCAGGATCGCGCGGAGCACGCAGGGCCTGCGCCATCCAGTGCCGCACGCGGCCCTGATCGCCGGTTTCGGCCTCCTCGATGTCCGCGAGAAGCAGGAAGGCGCCTTCGCGAGCATCGATCCTCGCGGCTGCTTCGGCCTTGTTGCGAGCCTTCCCGAAATCGCCAGCGTCCAGTGCGGCTTTGGCCGTCAGGAGCAGGGCCTCGACATTGTTGGGACGGATAGTCTCCAGCCGTTCGGCACGCTTCAGGCGGTCGGTGACGGAATCGCCGCTGCGGGCACGCACATAGGCCTTGCCGATCTCGGGGTGCGGATGAGCCTTCCAGACCTGCTCGAGCATGGATGCTGCCTTGCGCACCTTATCCTCGCGGAACAGGGCCTTGGCGGCGATCAAGGCGGCCGGTACGAAATCAGCCTCGAGCTTCAATGCAGCCAGCGCGTCGTCGCGGGCGCCGTTCGGATCACTCTCCAAGCGATCATTGGCGCGGGCCGTCAACAGCACGGCGCGCTGGCGGTTTGCCGTGGTCTTGTCGACGACGTGGGCGACCTTCTGTTGGTCGAGAAGCTTGATGGCATCATCCCAGCGACCAGCCTGGCTGCGATATTCCAACGTCGCCTGCGCGGCCCAGGGCAGGTATGGCGCCTGGTCGGCAGCCTTCTCGGCATATTGCCGCGCGGCTTCGTGCGCGCCGAGACGCTTTGCTTCGAGATAGAGCCCGCGCAAGCCGAGCTCGCGCGTTTCGGGATCGTTGGCCATCAGCTCGAACTTCTGGCGCGCCTCGTCGTTCTTGCCTTCGATCAGGGCAGCCTGGGCCTCGAGCAGATTGATGAGCGGCTCCTGGTCGGCGCGGATGAGGCCGCGCGTACGTGCCGCCATCTTGCGTGCAAGCAGAGCGTTGCCGGCACCGGCGGCAATCAGCCCGGTCGACAGTGCCTGATAGCCCCGGTCACGCTTGCGGGCGCGGAAGTAGCGGGTCACGGAATGCGGCGAGGTCCAGATCAGCCGGATGAACCACCACACGATCATGACGGCAGCGATCAAGGCGATCAGGATCGCAGCGGCTACGATCAGCCTGGTCTGATAGAGCTGGCCTTCCCAGACCAGCGAAAGATCGCCCGGGCGATCTGCGAGCCACGAGAAGCCATAGCCGAGAGCCAGGACGAGAATGGCGAAGATAAGCAGTCTGATCATTGCTGCGCTCCGTCCTTAGTTCTGTTTCCCGGTATTGGCGATTGCCTTCGACAGTGCATCGCTCACCAGATCCTCGACGCGGATGCGGGCTTCCAGCGATTGTTTGAAGGCGGCTGAGGCAGATTTGGCCGTCTCGGGCAGGCTGTTCCACTCGTTGACCGCGCCCGGCAGATCGCCATTCTTCACCTTGTCTTCGAAACGGGCGGCGATTGCGTCGACGCCGTCGCCGGGAACATTGCCGACGGGGCGCACCTGCACCAAGGATTTCGCACCCGACATCAAGCGATCGGTCCAGCTCTGGTTCGGATCATTGTTCTGCGTGGTGGCGACGATGGCGGTAGCCACGTCGGTAACCTGACGGATCAGGTCGGCGCGCGAGGGAACGCCCGTCTGAGCGAAGCTCTTGAGGTCGGCGACGGCGGGATCATCCGGCGCAACATTGGCGAACGTTTCCAGTTCTGGCCGGAAGGGGCCGCCGCGATCGATCGCGGCCTTCAGTGCCGCTGCCGCGATGGCGCGGGCAACCGCGCTTTCCTGGCTGGGACCGCTCAACTTCTTTTCGGCATCGTCGAGGCGTTTGCTGACTTCGGCCTCCGATGTCGCCTGGCTTTGGGTCGCCTTGCCGAGATCAGCTTTCAATTGACCGACTTCGGCTGTCAGCGAGGCGATTTTCTGATCGGCACCGGCGCTTGACCCACCTGTCGATCCGCCTGACGCGCCGTTGGCGGCCGATGTTTCGAGTGCCGCAACACGGGCTGCGAGTGCGCCGTCCGGTTTCGCGACGGGGGCCGGGGCTGCGGCAAGATTGGCGATGCTCTGCTTCAGCCCGTCGATTTCAGCATTGAGAGCGGAAATATCGGCTGCATTGTCCTTGGCCGCGCCTCGGCCCGGCAGCAGGCCGGCATATTGGATCGCGCCTGCGCAGACGAGGGCTATCAGGCCGCCAACGATCCCGGCTGCGATCAGGCCGGAAGTGGCTCCCTCCCGTCGCGGCTGTTCAAAATGGGAGGGTGCCGGTTCCGGCTTTTCTTCTTCAGCGGCTTTCGGTTCCTCGGGGAGCGGACCGGACATATATTCCCGCTCCTTCTCCCGTAATGGTTCCTTCTCCGCTTCCAGCGGCATCTCCACTTCATTGGCGGAGGAGGAGCCGGGTTCGACGTGGCCGCGCTCCGTTAATTCCTCGGGCGCTGCGTCCTGCGCAGTTTTTTCGGCTTCCAGGTCGATCGTGACCGGCTCGTTTTTGGGCTTCGAATGGTTAGGCGGTTTTCCCGGTACCATGAGGTCCTCTTTTCATGCGCTGCAACGAAGTTAGACAGACAAGGCGATTATGGAAAGACCTTAGATCAAAATTGCGGCCTTACTCTGCGACAAGGAGCGCCAGAAGCCTGTCTTCATCCGGCATGGCGGCGGTGTCGACATGTGCGTGTAGAGCCGCGGGAATTGCTGCGGCGATGGCGTCACTCAGGCAAAGGAAGCGCATTCCGGCAAACAGGTTTAGATTCTCCTGTACGAAGGGCAGGCTGAAAAAGCGCTGCGCCGTTTGCTGGGAATAGAGCAACACCGCATCTGCCCGGCTGTCCATAAAAAGCCGGCGAAGAGCAGCGTCCTCGGGAACGATATCCCGCATGCGGTAGCATTCGACGGTGCGGAAGGGCAGCTGCAGGCCGGTCAACCCCGCCTCGAAACCTGCGGCCCGAGGATGACCCGCAAGATACAGAAGAGGCGTGTCGCGATTGTTGGTTGAGCGGCCTGATATCAGGGCGGCGAGTTCCGTACCGCCGCCTTCCGACGCGGTAATATCGGTAAAGCCGAGGCCGGCCGCTTCCTGGGCCGTTGTCTTGCCGACGGCAAAGATCGGGCGGCCAAGCTGTTGCGCAAGGTCCTGTCCCAATGTCGCCAGGACCCGGATCGCTTCGGCGCTGGTGACGGCGATGGCGCCGTGGGTTTCCAGAAGCGCGGTGCGCGCTTCTTCGACATGATGAACCGGCTCTGCCAGCGGCAGCAGCAATGCCTCATGACCCATCCGCGTCAATCGCCCGATGGTGCGCTCACCCGAATGCCGAGGGCGGGTGACGACGACGCGCATGGGATCCTAGACCCAATCTTCGAAGAAGGTGCTGCCCGCTTCGGCGCGAATTGCCTGACCTGCATTGACCCCGAGCGCCTCGGCATCGCGACGGTGGCCCTCGATGGTCGTCGTGTGCACCTGCTTGCCATCGGGGGTAAGGATCATGCCGAAGAAGCGCAGATGATCTCCCTCGCAGATTGCATAGCCGGCAATCGGCGTGCGACAGGAGCCGTCGAGAGCCGCCAGGAAAGCGCGCTCGCAGGAGACGGCATCGAAAGTCGGTGCGTCGTTGATGGCAGCAAGCAGATCGTTCATCCTGACATCGTCGATGCGGCTTTCGATGGCGATTGCGCCCTGCGCCGGAGCCGGCGGGAATTCATCCGGATCGAGAATATCGGTGATGACTTCGACATTGCCGAGTCGCTTCAGGCCGGCAACGGCGAGCAGCGTCGCATCCGCCTGTCCCTCTTCCAACTTGCGAAGGCGCGTCTGGACCGACCCGCGGAATGTGATGACGTTGATATCGGGTCGCATACGGCGGATCAGTGCCTGTCGGCGTAGCGAGGCCGAGCCGACGGTTGCGCCATGCGGCAGTTCCGTCAATTTCGGCGCGGTGCGGCCGATGACGGAATCCCGGATATCCTCACGGGGCATGTAGGCGTTCAGCGCGAGCCCTTCGGGCAGCTTGGTCGCCATGTCCTTTGCCGAATGCACGGCGAAGTCGAGTTCGCCCGAAGTCAATTTATCTTCAAGTTCTTCCGTGAACAGGCCCTTGCCGCCGATCGTCGCCAAGGCGCGATCGGTGATGCGGTCGCCTTTGGTGGTCAGAACGACGATTTCGAACATCTCCTCCGGAAGGCCATGCGCCGCCATCAGACGGTCGCGTGCCTCGTACGCTTGGGCGAGCGCCAGCGGGCTGCCCCGCGTGCCGATCCGGAAAGGTTTTGTTTGCATCCGCTTTGATCCGTTGTTACCGACAGTTCCCGTAACCATATTTCCGCTTTACCGCAATCGACCTGTAGGCAACGAACTTTCTCCATGGCGTCCATTCTTCGTATTCTCGGCATCGAAACAAGCTGCGATGAAACCGCTGCGGCCATTGTCGAGCGCCGGGATGACGGTACACCTACGGTTTGTTCCGATGTCGTCCTCAGCCAGCTGGACGAGCATAGCGCCTATGGCGGCGTTGTGCCGGAAATTGCCGCGCGGGCACACGTCGAGGCGCTCGATACGCTGATCGACGAGGCATTGAAACGCGCCAATGTGTCGCTCTCGGACGTCGACGCCATTGCCGCCACCTCCGGCCCCGGCCTCATCGGCGGGCTGCTCGTCGGATTGATGACCGGCAAGGCGATCTCGCGCGCCACAGGCAAGCCATTATACGCCATCAACCACCTGGAAGGCCATGCTCTGACGGCGCGACTGACCGATGGGCTTGCTTTTCCTTATCTCATGCTGCTCGTTTCCGGCGGCCACACGCAGCTTATCCTGGTGCGCGGCGTTGGCGAATATGAGCGCTGGGGGACGACTATCGACGATGCGCTGGGCGAAGCCTTCGACAAGACGGCCAAGCTTTTGGGGCTGCCCTATCCCGGTGGCCCAGCCGTGGAG
>NZ_JAELTU010000191.1 GCF_016429015.1 Rhizobium sp. ASV20 | reverse complement strand
GATCGAGGCCTTGAAGACGAAGGCTGGCGTCAAGGTGCTGTCGGTGCCGTCGGCTCGCACCGATTATATCCTCCTCAACACCAAGGCCAATCCGACGCTCGGCAATCCTGCCTTCTGGGAGGCTGCCCGCTACCTCGTCGACTATGACGGCATCGCCAAGAACCTGCTTCGTGGTCAAAGCTCGGTGCATCAGGCTTTCCTGCCGGTTGGTTTTCCGGGTGCGTTGACGGATACGCCCTTCAAGCTCGATGTCGAAAAGGCCAAGAAGGTCCTCGCCGACGCCGGTATCAAGACACCTTTCAAGGTCGAGTTCATCGTCTTCAACGACCAGCCGTTCCTGTCGATCGCCCAGTCACTGCAATCGACCTTCGCGCAGGCCGGGATCACGCTCGACATCCAGCCGGGCGTTGCAAGCGACATCTATGCCCGCGGCCGTTCGGGCAAGTTCGAGATGACGCTGCGCTACTGGATCCCGGATTATTTCGATCCGCATTCCAACGCCAGCGCCTTCGCCATCAACAAGGATAACTCCGCCAATACGGCTGCGAAATATGCCGGCTGGGTTATTCCTGAACTGACCGACGAGACGCTCTCCGCCGTCAAGGAACAGGATGCGGCCAAGCGGGTCGCGCTCTATCAGGACATTCAGAAAAAGATCCAGGCAAGCTCTCCCTTCATCTTTATGCTTCAAGGCAACGATCAGGTCGTGCTAAGCGACAAGGTGAAGAACTATGCGCAGGGCCTGAACGCCGATCAGGTCTATTATGACAAGGTGGAGAAGTAAGTGCCGCAAGCGGCAAGCCAATCCGATGCCGACATGACCAACTCCCGCCAGATGCAAGCCTGGCGGGAGTTGTCTTTCGTGCGCTCTATTCTCTCGTGGATCTGGTCCTTCGCGCTGACCCTGTTCGGGCTCGCCCTGGTGACGTTTGCGCTGACGCGTCTGTCGCCGATTGATCCTGCACTGCAGATGGTTGGCGATCATGCCAGTCAATCGACCTACGAACAGGCGCGCACCGAACTCGGGCTCGATCAGCCGCTACCGCTACAATTCCTTCGCTATATAGAGACGGCAGCCTCGGGCAATTTCGGACAATCCACCTCGACGGGACAGCCGGTTGCCAAGGACATTGCGCGCACTTTTCCTGCGACGATAGAGCTTGCGACCACGGCGATCATCCTTGGCTCGATCATCGGGCTGGCGCTCGGGATCACCGCCGCAATGCGTCAGGGAACATGGCTCGACGGCGTCGCGCGGATCGTCTCGCTCTTCGGCTATTCGGTGCCGATCTTCTGGCTTGGCCTGTTGATGCTGCTGTTCTTTTACGCGCGTCTGCATTGGGCACCGGGGCCGGGACGGGCCGATGTGGTTTTCCAGTATACGGTCAAACCGATGACAGGCTTTGCGCTCATCGATGCCTGGCTGTCCGGAAAGCAGGGCGCGTTTCGCGATGCGCTGGCGCATCTGGTGCTGCCGGCAACGGTCCTCGCCTTTCATGCGCTTGCTGCCATTTCGCGGTTGACGCGAGCGGCGATCCTGACCGAACTTGGACAGGAATATGTGACGACTGCACGTGCAAAGGGCGCGAGCCTTTCCCGCATCGTCTTCACTCATATCCTGCCGAACATATCCGGGACGCTTCTGATCGTGATCGCCCTTTCCTATGCCAGCCTGCTTGAGGGCGCGGTGTTGACCGAGACCGTATTCGCCTGGCCCGGCATCGGCCGTTACCTGACAACGGCGATGTTTGCCGGCGACATGCCGGCGATCCTCGGCGCAACGCTCGTCGTCGGCACATCTTTCGTCCTTCTGAATGCGCTGACGGATCTCGGCGTCGCGCGACTTGAGGTGGGGAAGAAGCGGTGAGTGCCATCATCCAGCATCCGCTCGACGGACCGTCCTTCCTGCGGCGCCTTCTGCGTTCTCCGTCCGCTGCGACCGGCGCCGTCGTCGTCCTTCTCATTCTCGCCGCCGCATTGCTCGCGCCGTGGATCGCGCCCTATGACCCCAACCTGCAGGAGACGGCCAATCGGCTGATGCCACCGAGTGCGGCGCATTGGTTCGGCACCGACGGGTTCGGGCGCGATCTCTTGTCGCGCATGATCTACGGTGCACGGCCGACCCTGCTGCTGCTCTTGTTCGTCATTCTCCTCATGGCGCCGCTCGGCATCGTCGTCGGCATCCTTGCGGGCTTTTTCGGCGGCGTCGCCGAGCGCATCCTCATGCGCATCACCGATGTCGTCATGTCCTTCCCGCGGCTGTTGCTCGCCTTTGCCTTCGTCGCGATCATGGGGCCGGGTCTGGTCAATGGTGCGCTGGCTCTATCGCTGACGAGCTGGCCGGCCTATGCCCGCCAGGCGCGGGTCGAGACAGCAGCGCTTCGCCGCAGCGACTATCTCGCCGCTGCCGAAATGGTCGGCATCAAAGGCATGCGGCTGCTGTACGGCCATGTGCTGCCGCTTGTGCTGCCATCGGCGATCATCCGACTGGCCCTTGATCTGTCCGGCATCATTCTGGCCGCGGCCGGACTTGGATTTCTTGGCCTCGGCGTCCGGCCGCCGACGGCAGAATGGGGTGCCATGGTTTCGGAAGGCACGCAGGTCATCTTCGACCAATGGTGGGTGGCGGCCGTGCCCGGTTTTGCCATTCTCATCACATCCCTCGCCTTTAACCTCCTGGCTGACGGCCTGCGTGACATACTGGATCCGCGTCATGGCTGAAGCGCTGCTCACCGTTGAAGGCCTGACGGTCTCCTTTCCCTCCGAGGCAGGGATGGTGCGTGTCGTCGACGGCATCGACTTTACCGTCGGTCGCGAAATCGTCGCGCTCGTCGGCGAGTCCGGATCCGGCAAGTCGATGACAGGGCGCGCCATCATGGGGCTTCTGCCGCGCATGGCAAAGGTCCAGGCAAAGCGGCTGTCATTCGAGGAACAGCACCTCCTCTCTCTTGCGCCCCCTGGCTGGAACGCCCTTCGAGGCAAGGATATCGGCCTTGTTCTTCAGGATCCGAAATATTCGCTTAATCCAGCGCATAGGGTCGGTCGCCAGGTCGAGGAGACGCTCTTGTTGCATACACGCCTTTCCGCCGCCGAACGGCGCGAGCGGGCCCTCGATATGCTCGACAGGGTCGGCCTTCCCGATCCCAAGCGCGTCTATTCGAGCTATCCTGCGGCACTCTCCGGTGGCATGGGGCAGCGCGTGATGATCGCGGCGATGCTGATCAACCGCCCGAAACTGCTGATCGCCGACGAGCCGACCTCAGCGCTCGACCGCGAACTTCAAAACCAGATACTGGCGCTGCTGCGCTCGCTGACCGAACAATTCGGCATGGGGTTGCTGCTCATCAGCCACGACCTGCAACAGGTATCGCGCTTTGCGGATCGGGTTATTGTCCTGAGAAGCGGCCGCATCGACGAAGAATTGGCCGCGACGGATCTGGCCAATGCGCAGTCGGACTACACGCGGGCGCTTTGGGCGGCGAGGCCGTCTGCCGAAACCTACGGGACCCGCCTGCCGGTCTATGGGGTCACCACATGAACGCCCTTTCGGTTTCCGATCTTTCCATCCGCTTTTCCGGCGTCCGCCAGGCGTTTACCGCGGTTCGCAGTGTCAGCTTCGACATTGCAAGCGGCGAGACATTTGGCCTCATCGGCCAGTCCGGTTGCGGCAAAACGACGGTGCTGCGCGCCATCGCGGGACTAAACACCAGCTGGCAAGGCGCCATTTCCGTGTTTGACGCATCCCTTCAGCCCGGTCAGAAGATGACCGGCAGTTTGCGCGACAATGTCCAGATGGTGTTTCAGGATCCTTATTCCTCGCTTCATCCACGGCATACCGTTGCGCGCATTCTGGGCGAGCCATTATCCCTGCGGGGCAAGAAGGATATCGATGCTGAGGTGCGCACGGCGCTTGATCAGGTCGGTCTTCCGGCGGTGGCAAGCGCACGCTATCCGCATCAGCTTTCCGGCGGTCAACGGCAGCGCGTTGCCATAGCACGCGCATTGCTGTTGCGGCCGAAGCTCTTGCTTCTTGATGAACCGACCTCTGCCCTGGATGTTTCCGTCCAGGCAGGCATCCTCAATCTCCTGAATGATCTGAAGGCGCTGCACGCCATGACCTTCGTCCTTGTCAGCCACGACCCAGGCGTCGTCGCCCATATGTGCGACCGTGCAGCTATCATGGAAAAAGGCAGCATCAAGCAGATGCTCGATCGTGACGGCCTTTCCCGCATGCGTTAGGGCAGGGCAAAGCGAGGTCTTCGATGTCGATCCACCGACGCGCGGCGCGGTGATTGACAGGAAGAACGCCGCCTGCACTTAGGCCACTGGGGATGGCACGCCTATACCGGCCCGCGAAGCCGCAGAAGCAAGATAAACGCACGACGAGCGAAAGACGGCCGTCGGCCTGTCAATATTGCCAGGGCAGGCTGAAAACCTGATGAGATCGACCTTGCCGTTTGCGCATTGCGGTATTAGGGCAATCCCGACATTTGCAATTCTTGAAAGCATTTATTCATGGAAGGTGGACGCCAATCCATGCCGCCGCTGAATGCGCTCGTCGTCTTCGACAGTGCGGCCCGGCTTGGTAGCTTCTCGCGTGCAGGACTGGAACTCGGCCTTACTCAAAGCGCCATCAGCCGCCAAATCAGCAAGCTCGAAGCCTTCATCGGCTCGAAGCTCTTCAACCGACTTCCGCTTGGCGTTCAGCTGACCGCGATCGGCGAGACCTATGCATCGGAAGTCAGCCGCCTTCTGGGCGATCTGAGCGCCGTCACGGATGGCCTGCGGGCCTGGACGGGTCCCCGGCAGATCACCATCGCCTGCTCGCGCGGCATTGCCGACCAATGGTTCCTGTCGCGCGTTGCCATTCTGAAGGCCGAAATTCCCGGCATCGAAATTCGCCTGCGCGTGACCGACGATGTCGCCCATCTGCGGCTTGACGAATTCGACCTTGCGATCTTCTATCGCAAGGAGCGGCCAATCGGCGTCAGTCTCACCGTTCTCGGCCATGAGGAGATCGTACCGATCTCGGCACCTGGTTCGCTTGCTCTCATGGAGCAAACGGCTCCGGTTCTGCTGGCAATCGAAGATACGATGCGCGAGTGGCAGGGTTGGCCGGAATGGTGGCGGGATGCAAAATTAGCCCCGCCGACCGGTGCGCTGGAATGGCGGCTCGGCGATTATGGCCTGTGCGTCGCTGCCGCAACGCAGGGGATCGGCATCACACTCGGATGGACATGGCTCATCGGAGAGCAACTCGCCGCGGGCACGCTGGTTCCGGTTCATGATCATGTCATGCGATCCGGAGCCTATTTTTATCTGATGCGCCCGGCAGACCGCCATCAGCGCAAGATCGTGCGCGAAGTGTCTGAATGGCTGATTGCCAGCAACGCGCCCCTCTGACCATAGGTGGTCACAGGGCAATGATCGGGCCCGGCGAGTGAGCCCGATGATTATCGCCGTCTCACGGCTGGGCTGCACGCCTGCGTGAAATCATGCGGAAGCGCGCATATCCGATCACGGTGATTATCAGCCAGGCGACCTGCGAGATCAGCGAGCCCAGGTTGAAATTCCACATCAGCGAATAAATAAGCGCAACGCCGCCCGCGACGTTGAGCACGGTGACCAAGAAATCGTCCACCGTCAAAATGCGTAGTTGAAGCAACGCATAAGCCGTCAAATAGAAGGCGGCTCCCAAAAGGCCGACAATGTCGGGCATACTCATTTCGAACTCCAGGATCATCCAAAATCAAAAGGGCAGGTTGTGCTTTTCTAGTGAAATGCGCCCCCTGCCGTCACGTTTGCGACGCTCCTTTATTCCTGTTCTGGCAAATGCCAAGCCATGCATTTTGCATGGGGCCATGCACAAAAGTCATACCTAAAAATCGGGAGTTTGCCCTTGAACATTGGGCCTGCGGTAAGATACCCACCAGAAAAATCCTATGAGCTATGAATTAAACACAGGGGTAACGAATGCTCGAGCACAAAAACCAGTTTCAATTGACGCGCCGTTCGTTCATGTCGGGTGCGGCCGGCTTTGGGCTGGCCGCCATCGCAGGCATGAGTGGCCTGATCACGTCGCCTGCTGCTGCTGCAAGTGAAGGGACGCCGAAGAAGGGTGGTTTGCTCAAGCTTGGTATCGGCGGCGGCAGCACCACCGACAATTTCGACCCGCGTCTCCTGAAGGATTGGGTGCCGGTCAACCAGGCCTACATGCTGATGAACGGCCTTGTCGAAATCGACGCCAATAACAAGGCGGTGCCCGAGCTCTTCGAAAGCTGGGAACCGTCGACGGACGCCAAGGAATGGACCTTCAAGGTCCGCCAGGGCGTGACCTTCCACAACGGCAAGACGCTCGATGCCGATGACATCCTCTACTCCATCAACCTGCACCGCGGTGAAACCTCATCCGGCGCGCGGTCGCTCGCCTCGGAGTTCACCGACGTTGCCAAGGTCGATGCCGGCACGATCAAGATCACGCTCAAGAGCGGGAACGCCGATCTTCCTTATGCCCTGTCGGACTACCATTTCCTGGTCGTCCCGAAGGACTGGACCGATTTCAACAAGCCCGTCGGCACCGGCCCCTTCGTCTATGAAAGCTTCCAGCCGGGCGTCCGTGCCCGCTTCAAGCGCAATGAAAGCTACTGGAAGCCGAATGCGGCGTGGGTCGATGCGGTCGAAGTCATCGTCATCAACGATGTGTCGGCCCGTACGAATGCGATGATGTCGGGTCAGGTGCATGCGATCAACCAGCTCGATTTCAAGACCGTCGATCTGTTGAAGCGCAATCCGAACCTCAACATCGTCCAGTCGGCCGGCGGCCAGCACTTCTCCTTCCTGATGGATTGCACCCAGGCGCCGTTCACGGACAACAACATCCGGCTTGCCTTGAAATATGCGATCGATCGCGAGCAGCTGCTGAAGACGGCCCTGCGCGGCTATGGCCGCCTCGGCAACGACAATCCGATCCCGAGCACGGATCCGTTCTTCGACGCCGCTCTGCCGCAGCGTGCCTATGATCCCGAGAAGGCGAAATATTACCTGAAGCAGGCCGGCATGAGCTCGCTCAAGGTCCAGCTTTCGGCGTCCGACGCAGCCTTTACCGGCGCGGTCGACGCGGCTGCCATCGTCCGCACGGCTGCCACCAAGTCGGGTATCGAGATCGGCATCAAGCGCGAACCGGCAGACGGCTATTGGGACAATGTCTGGATGAAGGCGCCGTTCTGCATGTCCTATCGCGGCGGCCGGCCGACGGCAGATCAGGCGCTGAGCGTCGCTTATGTGTCCAACGCCTCGCAGAACGACACCCATTGGAAGAGCGCCGACTTCGATGCGAAGCTGCTGGAAGCCCGCGCCTCGCTCGATCAGGCCAAGCGCAAGGAGATCTATGCCGACCTGCAGGCCATGCTCAGCAATGACGGCGGTGCGCTCATTCCGATGTTCGGCGATTATCTCGACGCCACCTCCAAGAAGCTGAAGGGCGTCACGACCCATCCGATGTTCAATCTGATGGGTGCGCGCCTCGCTGAAAAAGTCTGGCTGGACGCGTAAATGACTGTTCTGATCCTGAAGCGTGTGGGGCTTGGGCTCCTCACGCTATTCCTGGTGTCGGCGTTGATTTTCGCCGGCACGCAGATCCTGCCTGGCGATGTCGCGTCGGCCATCCTCGGCCAGAATGCGACGCCTGAGGCCCTCGCGACGTTGCGCGAAAATCTCGGCCTCAATCAACCGCTTCTCACCCGTTACGTTTCATGGCTGGCCGGCTTCCTGACCGGCGACCTTGGCACGTCGCTTGCCAACCAGCAGCCGGTGGCGGATTTGCTGTGGCCGCGCTTTTGGAACACCATGGCGCTTGCGGCATTTGCCGGCATCATCAGCGTGCCGCTTGCCATTCTGCTCGGTCTCCTGACTGCGGTGAAGCGCGGCGGCATATTCGATCGCGTCGTCAACATCATCGCGCTCGCCTTCGTATCGCTGCCGGAATACTTCCTCGGCCTGCTGCTGATCCTGTTCCTGTCGATCCGCTTTAATCTGCTTCCGAGCCTGGCGGACACCTATGAGGGAATGACCTTCCTCGAGTGGATACAGGCGACGGCGCTTCCGGCGCTGACGCTGGTTCTTGTCACCGTCGCGCAGATGATGCGCATGACCCGCACGGCCGTGCTGTCGGTGATGGATCAGGCTTACGTCGAAACCGCATATCTGAAGGGCCTGCGGACCAAACGCGTGGTGGTCAGACATGCGCTTCCGAATGCCGCCGCCCCGATCGTCAACGTCGTGGCATTCAACATTGCCTACCTGATCACCGGCGTCGTCCTCGTCGAGGCGGTCTTCAACTACAACGGCCTTGGCCGTTTCATGGTCGATGCCGTCTCCAAGCGCGACTTGCCATTGGTGCAGGCAGCAGCGCTGGTTTTCGGCGCAGCCTACGTCATTCTCAACATCATCGCGGATGTCGCGGCCATCGCGCTCAATCCGCGTCTGAGGCATTCCCGGTAGAGCCATGAAGAAATCCATCCCCTTCACGGCCTGGCTTGGCCTTGCCATCGTTGCCATTGCGATTGCCCTGTTCCTCCTAGGGCCGGTGATCGCCCCCCATGGCCAGGAGGAAATCGTCGGTGCGCCGTTCGATCCTCCGTCGGCGGATTTCTGGTTCGGCCTCGACCAGAACGGCCGCGACATGCTTTCGCGGCTACTCTACGGCGCCCAGATGTCCATTGGCGTTTCACTCGCCGCATCGCTGCTCTCCTTCGGCATCGGCGTGCCGCTCGGCTTCCTTGCCGCCATTTTCGGCGGCTGGGTCGATACCATCCTGTCGCGGATCGTCGATACAGTCATGTGCATCCCGGTGCTGATATCGGCACTCGTTGTCCTGCAGGCGCTTGGCTCCTCGCTGCCGGTGCTGATCGTCACCATCGCCGTGCTTGATTCCACCCGCGTCTTCCGCCTCGCACGTATCGTCGCGCAAGGGGTCAACGTGCTGGAATATGCCGAAACCGCCCGTCTTCGCGGCGAGGGCCTCGGCTGGTTGATCTGGCGCGAGATCCTGCCGAATACACTGCCGCCGCTGATTGCCGAATTCGGTTTGCGCTTCTGCTTCACCTTCCTCTTTGTCGCCGGCCTGTCGTTTCTGGGCCTCGGTATCCAGCCGCCATTTGCGGACTGGGGCGGCATGGTCAAGGACAACCAGCAGGCCATCCTCTACGGCCTGTACGCGCCCCTTTATCCGGCCGCTGCCATTGCCATCCTCACGGTCGGCATCAACCTCGTCGTCGATTGGCTTCTCGGCGGACGTGCAACGACGCAAGGGGCGGATAGATGAGCAACGATCTCGTACTCAAGATGACGGGCCTGGTGGTCAAGGCGCCGACGGGTGCAACGCTTGTCGATCACGTCGATGTCGATCTGCAGCGCGGCCAGGTGCTGGGGCTGATCGGCGAGTCCGGTGCCGGCAAGTCCACCATCGGGCTTGCGGCAATGGGCTACGGCCGCGGTGGCTGCAAGATTTCCGAGGGGCTCATCGTTGTTGATGGCATCTCGTTGATGGAAGGGCCCCGCGAAACCCGCGAGGCCATTCGCGGCGCCCGCATCGCCTATGTCGCGCAAAGTGCGGCCGCCTCCTTCAATCCGGCCCACCGCATCGGCCAGCAGATCATGGAGGGGCCGCTCTATCACGGGCTGATGTCGAAGGCGGAAGCCAGGGTCTGGATGCTCGAATTGCTGCATGCGCTGCAGCTTCCCGATCCCGAAACCTTCGCCGATCGCTATCCGCACCAGGTCTCCGGCGGGCAGCTTCAACGCGCCATGGTCGCGATGGCCATGTCGTGCCGTCCCGACATTCTGGTGCTCGACGAGCCGACGACCGCGCTCGACGTGACGACGCAGATCGAGGTACTGGCGCTTCTGCGCAGCCTCATCCAGCGCTACCGGACGGCGGCGCTTTATATCACCCATGACCTTGCCGTCGTCGCCCAGATCGCCGACCGCATCATGGTTCTGCGTCACGGCAAGATGGTCGAGCTCGGCTCTGCCGAAGACGTCCTGGAAGCCCCCACGCAGGATTATACGCGGCGCCTGGTTGCCGAGCGCGAGGCAAGCATCGCCGGCGAGCAAGCCGAACTGAAGACCGGCGAGATGCTGCTCGACGTGAAGAATGCGACGGCCTATTATGGCAAGAAGCTGGTTCTGAACGATGTGAACTGCCATGTTCGCCGCGGGGAGACACTGGCAATCGTCGGTGAATCCGGTTCCGGCAAATCCACGCTTGCCCGCATCATTGCCGGCCTGCCGCCGCATTCGAGCGGCGTCATTACGCTTGGCGGCCAACGCCTGCCCGGCAGCTACAAGCAACGCTCGCGCGAAGAGCTTCGTCGCATCCAGCTCGTCTATCAGCTTCCCGACGTAGCGCTCAACCCGCGCCAGACGGTCGGAGAAATCATCGGACGTCCGATGAAATTCTACTTCGGGATGACGGAACAGCAGCGCAAGGCTGAGATCGCCCGCCTGCTCGAGCTGATCGGGCTACCGACGGAATTTGCCGGTCGCTTGCCCGGCGCCCTGTCCGGCGGACAAAAGCAGCGTGTCTGTATTGCCCGTGCGCTTGCCGCCAAGCCGGACCTCATCATCTGCGACGAAGTCACGTCGGCGCTCGACCCGCTCGTCGCGGAGGAAATTCTGAAGCTGCTGCGCCAGCTGCAGGACGAGCTCAGCGTCTCCTATCTCTTCATCACCCATGATCTTGGTGTCGTGCGGCGTCTCGCCGACCGCACCATGGTCATGCAGAAGGGCAGGGTGGTTGAGACCGGTACGACGAAGGCGATCTTCGAGCCGCCTTACGAAGCCTATACGAAACAGCTCATCACATCCGTTCCGGAGCTGCGTCGCGACTGGCTCGACGATATTTTGAAAGCGCGCGTCGCTGGCTAGCTGGCGGGCGCGGCTCAAATGCCGCAGCATAATTCTTGCATTCACATCCATTGGAACCGACCATGACCGTAAACGTCACAGAGCATTTGTGGATCACCATGAAGGACGGTACGCGCCTCGGCGCACGTCTCTGGCTGCCCGAAGGCGCCGATAAGGCCCCGGTGCCGACGGTGCTTGAATATATCCCCTATCGCAAGCGCGATGGCACGCGCGGTCGCGACGAGCCGATGCATGGCTATTTTGCCGAGAACGGCTATGCCGCAATCCGTGTCGACATGCGCGGCACCGGCGAGTCCGACGGGCACATGGCCGACGAATATATTCAGCAAGAGCAGGACGATGCGCTCGAAGTCATCGCCTGGATCGCCGACCAGCCCTGGTGCGACGGCAATGTCGGCATGATGGGCAAGAGCTGGGGCGGCTTCAACGGCCTTCAGGTCGCTGCATGCCGGCCGCCGGCGCTGAAAGCGATCATCACCGCCTATTCGACCGACAATCGCTTCACCGACGACATCCACTATATGGGCGGCCTGCTGCTCAACGATAATCTGTGGTGGGGCACGATCATGCTCGCCTACCAGGCGCGGCCGCTCGATCCTCAGATCGTTGGCGCCGGATGGCGCGATGCCTGGATCGAGCGCCTGGAGCGCCTGCCGTTCTTCCCGGCGCTGTGGCTCGAACATCAGCACTACGACGAATACTGGAAGCATGGCTCGATCTGCGAGGACTGGTCGGCGATCCAGTGCCCGGTTCTCGCGATCGGCGCATGGAGCGACAGCTACACGAATGCCGTCCCACGGCTTCTCGAAGGATTGCAGGTCCCCTCCCGCGGCATCATCGGACCATGGGGCCATATCTATCCGCAGGACGGCGTTCCCGGTCCGGCAATCGGCTTCCTCCAGGAAGCGGTCCGCTGGTGGGATCAGTGGCTGAAGGGCAAGGACACCGGCGTCATGGACGAGCCGAAGCTGCGCGCCTATCTCTGCGACACGATCGAGCCGACCGGTACACGCACCTTTACCAACGGTCGCTGGGTCGGTGAGGCAGAATGGCCATCGACGTCGATTGCGGCGAAAACCCTCGCACTCGGCGCCGACTATTCCCTCGGCAAGCCGGAGGCGGCGTCCGGTCTCCTTGCGATTTCGTCTCCCAACAGCCACGGCAAGGCCGGCGGTGAATGGATGGGAACGGGCTGCGTCGGCGAACATCCGACCGACCAGCGTCTCGACGATGGTGGCTCGCTCAATTTCGACACGGCTGTCCTTGCCGAAGATCTCGATATTCTCGGTGCTCCGATCGCGCGACTGCGGTTCAGCGTCGACCAGCCGGTCGCTCAGGTGTCACTGCGCCTCGGCGATATTCTGCCGGACGGCCGCATCACCCGCGTCAGCTATCAGGTGTTCAACCTCAATCACATTCATGGCCACGACAGGCCGGAGATGCTGGTGCCCGGCAAAACCTATGAGATCGCGATCAATCTCAACGATTGCGGCTACAGCTTCAGGAAGGGCCATCGCATCCGGCTTTCGGTTGCCACCGGCTACTGGCCGATGGTCTGGCCGTCGCCGAAGCGGGTGACGCTCTTGCTCGATCCGGGCGCCTCGGCTCTCGAGCTGCCGGTTCGCCCGCAGTCGGGCACCAAGGATGACGTCGCGTTCGAAAAGCCGGCTCACGGTCCCGCAACGCCGATGACCCAGCTGGATCCCGGCAGCGTGCGCCGCTTTAGCGAGCAGGACCATGTGACGGGCGAAACGCTCTACGTGACGGAAGGCATCGGTGGTCTTTTCGGTGAAGGCGTGCTGCGTTTCGACGATATTGGCACAGAACTGAGCCACAGCCTGAAGCGCGAGCTGCGCGTGCGCGATGATGATCCCCTGTCAGCCTCCTACGTTCTGACCCAGCAGTATCGGATGGGACGCGAGGGCTGGATGGTCGATATCGACAGCACGACCAGCATGCGCTCGGATGCCGAGAATTTTCATATCGTCGGCAAGCTGACCGCCAGGGAAAATGGCGAGATCGTCAAGACCCGCGAATGGAGCCAGACCATTCCACGCGATCATCTCTGATCGCCGGCCATTGAAGGCCACTCCAATGCTCAAGCTTGGGGTGGCTTTCATGATCTCGACCCGGCTCGATGTACCTAGCTGCTGAGGGGCTTCTTTGGCGTCTGCAAGCGAGATAGCATGGAAAGGCCAATCGGGATGCAGCGACGACAAGAGTGGCTGGCGCAGCTTTCCAGCAGCCACAAAGCCGCCGCCTCGTGGCCGGCGGATGGCCGTGCTATTGCCCCATAGAAAACATCCGACGGTCGCATTGTCGCCAGATCGTTCCTCAACCTTGATCAACGGCGCAATCGACACGATACGCCGCCATTCGCTCTACGCCGTCAAAGAGGTGTTTCACCAGCACTATCGAAGAGGAATCGAGATGATCAATCGCTATGTCCCCACCGCATCGTTGACAGTTGCAGCCCTGAGCCTGATGTTTCTTGGCAATTCGGCTCTTGCACAGCAAGCAACACAGGATAAACAACCAAATCAAGTTCAGACAGGCAGCAGTGCTGCGGCTGCACCCGTCAGCGATCAAAAGATCGATGCTTTCACGGTCGCCTATCTCAAGGTGGACAAGATCAAGCAGGACTATTCGGCCAAGATAGGGGCAACCGCTGATCCCACCGCAAAGCAACAGCTGCAGGCCGAGGCAAGCAAGCAGATGGTGCAGGCTGTTCAGACATCTCCGGACATGTCGCTGGACGAATACAACGCTATTCTAACGGCTGCGAAGAAGGACCCGGCGCTGGTTAAAAAGGTCCAGGACAAGATACAGAAAACGGCGCCTGCACAGCAATAAGC
>NZ_JAELTU010000190.1 GCF_016429015.1 Rhizobium sp. ASV20 | reverse complement strand
GCTTTGGCGAGCACCAGGATCAGCTTTCGACGTCGACGGCCATGGAACATGCCGATCACCGGCGGTACACGATGCATCGGTCCGTGACCTGTGCCGTCTATCGTCCCAGTCGCGACAAGGATCCGGTCGCAGCGGCCGAGGCCAATCCGGAAATCTCCGGTCTCATCAGACGAATAGCACTCGAAGAATCCGTCGACGAAAGCCAATTCCTCGCTCTTATCTATCAGGAGAGCCGTTTCAACCCGTGCGCCAAGTCGAGCGCGGGCGCCACGGGACTTGCGCAGCTTATGCCGGCCACCGCATCGCAGCTCGGTGTCAACGCGAACAACATAGAGCAGAACTTGCGTGGCGGAGCGCGCTATTTCAAGCAACAGCTGGACCGTTACGGCGGCAACGTATCGCTCGCCCTCGCAGCTTACAATGCCGGTCCCGGTAACGTCGACAAATATGGCGGCATTCCACCATTTAAAGAAACACGGAATTACGTCCGAAGCATAACACAAGCGTGGCTTCCGGCCTTTGGCGGCACCGACAAGGCGGCGATGCCGCTAAATTATGGCGGTGGGGAGACCGCTTACAGCGGTATGCGAACGTCAACGATCAGCGCCATGGCGACCACGGCTGCGACCGGAGACAGCTTGGCAAATGTTGCGAGCTGGTATCTGCAACTCGGCAAAAGACCGACAGGCACGGTCCAGGACAGCTGGGATCAAAACTCCGCCACTCGCCAGGCAAATCTCGCGATGACCAACACTATAATCAAGATCGGCGTCGCCATGGCGGATCTTATCAATACCCGCAATGCAGTGACCGCTGAGAGCCTTTCCAGCTCCACACGGAGCATGGAAAAGCAACAGGCTGCCAACATGTCGCAAGGCATCATGCACATATGCGATGCCGACGCTAAATGGAGCGACCGCATGCAAGCTTGCATCAAGAAACGTGAAAGCGGCAGTCAGATACAGCTGACGCTGTGGCCACAGTGAGAGGAGACTGAGGATGAAAATGACCTTGTATTGCAGCCTGGCACTTGTTGCCCTGCCCGTTACTGCATCTGCCGATGTTCCTGTGATCGACAAGACGAATTACGAGGTCGCCAAAAAGACGGCCGAAACGACGAACAAGATTCTTGATACCAACAGGAATATACTCACGACGGTGGAAGATACCTTAAAGGCAGTGACGGGTGACCGTGGCAGTGCTGCGGCGCCGCTTAGGAACCTCGCCATTGGCAACGGCTTCAGCGTTTCCGCGATACCGTCCTTCGACACTCTGATAAAGGACGGCGTCCCGAACTTTGGCAGCCTCAGCGGCGATGTTGCCCGTTCCGCTACCACCTTCATCAATGAACTGCAGTTGCTCAAGTCTCTGTCCGGCAAGAAGAATAGCGTATTCTCCGGCGACAAGTCGTACGAGCAACTGGTCAACACCGTGTTCGGTGTTTCGGCACTGATCACCGGATCACGACAGGCGATCGACGGCCGCCGGAGTGCCTTCGAGCAAGCTGGAAGCAGGATCGGGACGGCTGAAGACATCAAGGGCTCGATCGATCAAAATACTCAGCTTCAGGTGCAGTCGGGGCTGACCCTTAACGAGATGATCGGTGTCATGAACGGTATCGTCACATCCCTGCAGGCGGACAATCAACGCCGGCTCACCGATATTTCCAATAGCAAGAAGACACTCACATATGGACGTTGACGATGCGGCACGTTCTACGACTGTTCGTGGGTGCGACACTTTGTATAGCGGCCAATGCGTGCGCCAGTGTCAAGGACAAGACCGCACCATGCAGGCGTCCGGCCGACCTGACCGCTCTCGTCGAAGAGCCAAGGCGGGAATGCGGGCCGATGCGTGCGGTCAACGATCCGGAACACGCCTTTGCCATGATCGGCCTTATCGAAGGGGTACAATGAAGATGGAGGATTTTCTTGGCGAACTTCTGAACCGGATCGAGAATTCCGGCGCGAGCTTCTCAGAAAGGGCCTATGTGATCGTCGGCCAAGAGATCCTTCCACTTCTGCGGTTGATGCTGGTCGCCTATGTCGCCTGGTACGGCGCGCAGTTGATCATGGGGACCGCGCGTCTCGGTGTTGGAGACATCATCCTGCGGATCTTTCGCATGGTGATGATCCTTGTCCTTGTCGGCTCATGGGGCAATTTCAATGGCTTCGTTTATCGATGGGTCAACAACACGCCGGAAGATGTGGGCCGCGCGATCCTCACGGCCTCCGGGACCGGCATCAGCGAGCCCACCAACGGAATGTCGATGATCTGGCAAACCGCCAACAGAGCCGCGTCAGCCTTTGCCGAGCAGTCTGGCTACTTTTCGATCCTGCCGAGCATGGTGGGCATTTTGGTTTTGGTTGGAGCAGGCGTCTTCATCGCGGTTGCTTTGGCGATCTTGATCCTAGCCAAGGTCATGCTGTGGGTTCTGCTCGGCACGGCGCCGATCTTCTTGTCTTGCATGCTGTTCGAACGAAGCCGCAGCTACGCCATGGGCTGGTTCAATCAGGTCCTCACCTATGCGCTCATTCCGCTATTCATCTATGTGATCGCAGCCTTTCTCATCGCGGCGATGAACCCTGAGCTGTCGAAAATCGACGCCGCCAGCGGTTCAAGGACGCTGACCCTCGCCGACACCGCAGGCTTTCTCCTTTTGTGCATCGCCGGCGGTTTCGTGATGCTCTACATTCAATCTCTCGGGCAGGGGATTGCAACCGGAATTGCGGCAGGGGTGGGCAACGCGGCGACCAAGGTTGCGCATGCAATCGGTATCGGCATTCCGCTGTCCATTCTGCGCGGCGGGGCTGCAGCAGCCAGCGGAACATATCGTGCGGCTGGCAAGATACGCAAGCGATCTAAGGGCAACGACTCGGATAGCTCGGGCACGAGATCAGCCATGCAGACGAAAATTGCCCGGCAGGGCATGCCATCCTAGAGAACCGAACCCAGGAAGGGTTGCGCCATGGTCAACAGAGACGATCCAGACCTTTGGAGCTATTACCAGAGTGGCGATGTTTGGGAGCAGGAGCTCGTCAAGAAGGCTGCGCGATCGCAAGCGCTCGCCTGGTTAGTCAGCGCGACCTTCGGTGTCATCACGCTCCTAAGCCTTGCAGCGCTCGTGATGTTGGTCCCGCTTAAGAGCTTTGAACCCTATCTTGTCGAGGTCGATAAGAATACAGGTTATATCGAGGTCAAAACGGGGTTGACACGGCCAACAAGCCTTACCGAACAGCAGGCAATCACACAGGCGAACATCGTTAGATATATTCGTGCACGTGAGGGCTACGATCCTTATGCTATCGAACAGAATTTCGCGATCGCCGCCCTCCTCTCGACGGCCAACGCTGCTCGGGAACTGCAGGATCTATATAGCTCGACCAACCCGAAGAACCCCGCCAAGGTCTTTGGCCGCAACAAACGCGTCTTGACCGATATTGCATCCGTGACCTTCCCCAACGATAGCACCGGCATTGTGCGTTTTGCCACGACGGAAGTCTCCGACACCGATACGGTCGCCCGTCATTGGATTGCCGTGGTTCGCTACCGTTATACGGATACGCCTGCGACCAACGAATGGCGTTTTGAGAACCCCTTGGGGTTTCAGGCCTACGACTATCGTCGCGACCAGGAAACGGTGAACGGGGGCAACCCGTGATCAGATCTATTTTCTTCGTCGCTTTCTATTTGGCAGCCTGGTCGGCGGCGACAGCCACTGAAGTACCCTCTCCCGGTCGATTGGACGCGCGCGTCACGAGTGTTGTTTACCAGCCAAGCAATGTCGTACGCGTCTTTGCGACCTACGGAATTTCCACGATGATCACTTTTGACCCGGAAGAGAAGTTCGAGACGATCGCGGTGGGCGACAGCGATAGCTGGGACGTCGTTGCGGCAGACAAAGGCAATATTCTCTTCATAAAACCAAAGGCGAAGAATGCTTCGACAAACCTGAACGTCGTGACGACAAAGCGCATCTACTATCTCGAGCTCAACGATTTCGCTCCCGAAGATAACAAGAAGATCTTTGGCATCCGTTTCATCTATCTCGACAAGGATCTCAATGCGTCGCTGCGCAGACAAGCCGAATCTAGAGCCGCCTACCCCAACATTTCCGGCATCGACAAGTCAAACGTCAATATCGATTACTCCTTCGCCGGCGACAGCGGACTTAAACCGCTTATGATCTTCGACGACGGCCGAAAGACTTTTTTCAAGTTCAACGCGAAGGTACCGGCAATCTTTGCCGTCAATGCCGATTATAGCGAAACGCTTCAGAATTTCCGGCGAGAGGGTGCGTACATTGTCGTCGATGGCACTGCGTCGCAGTACACATTACGCGACGGTGGCCGCTCGACCTGCCTCTTCAACCTTCGAAAGCCCGATTTCAGAGCACCGGATCCGGCGATCCTTGGTCCGTCTCCAGAACCCGCCGCGATGAACCGCAGAAGGAGCGGCAACGGATGAAACGCTCACCAGAATTGGAAGCCATGCTGGAAGGTGACCGGAGTGAGGTCTACGAGCGGCGAGCCGAACGCCAGCAATGGCTCGGTACGGTTGTCATTGTCTTGGTCGGCGCTGTCCTAACCTATGTTTTTGTATTCGCATCCAAGCCAACAACAAAGGACATCCTTCACGGCGACGAGGAATTCTCGACAACGACATTCCGTCCGCCCTCCTTTCTTCATCGCGATCCCGAACCGCCACAGACCCCGGCGGACAAGATCATTCAACTGCCGGCGCCGCCCGAAGACGTGAAGAAGGAGGCCGCCGACACGACGCAGTTCGATGTTCCGCCTCCTCCGGTTGTTGTGGATCAGCCGCAGCCACAGAGCCAGGATTCAGCGCAGGAGTTTCCGAAGCGTTTTCTCTCAAAGCAGATCGTCGTTGATCTGGCCAAGGCAGAAAATAGCGATCCCGCCCCAAGTCAGGCCGCGCCTGATCGTGCACCTTTGGTCGCGGGGGATGATCGCAGCAGCAAATTTCTGGCGACGGCCTCAGCGATTGCAGATCGATCGGCGGCGGCGCGCCAGATCAGTCGGATCGACGCCACCATCCCAGAAGGAACTTTGATCCCTGGTATTCTGGAAACCGCGATCAACAGCGATCTGCCAGGCCAGATCCGCGCGATCACCTCTCAGGATGTCTATTCGTTTGACGGACGCCGCGTCCTCATTCCGACAGGCACGCGTTTGATCGGTGAGTATCAATCGGAAATAGCGCGGGGGCAAAAGCGCATCTTCATCATCTGGACCCGATTGCTGCGCGACGACGGCGTTTCGGTTCGGCTCAACAGCATCGGCACCGACAGTCTCGGCCGATCGGGCCTGACGGGTCTCGTCGACAATAAATGGCGCGAGCGCTTCGGTTCAGCCATTCTCCTGTCTATCGTCGGCGCAGGCTCTTCCTACCTGACCGGCTACAGCAGGGGTCGGCATGACTCGTCCGGCAGAGATGCTTCCGACTCCGATCGGGCGGCGGAGCTCGCGCGAGACACGATCGCAAGAACATTCTCCGACATGGCCAACCAGACACTTGGAGAGAATTTGCATATTCCACCGACGGTCAGCGTCCACCAAGGTGAACGCATTTTTGTCTACGTCCGGCAGGACCTTGATTTTTCATCGGTTTATCCGGACCCAATTCAGGATGCCTTAAGGGAGATCAAAAATGAGCGACGCCTTGGCGAGGATGGCGCCCGCCGAAAATGACCCACACTACTTCCTCAGACGAGCGTTCGCGCCGCTTGCAAGCTTTCTCGCCGACCCAGAGGTTGTCGAGATCGTCGTTAACAGTCCGGGCCAGGTGTTTGTCGAAAGACTCGGCGACGAGCACATGGAGTTCCATTCAGTTCCGACACTGACCGCCACAGAGATCGAGCATATGGGTGAGCGGGTCGCCGCCGCCAGCAATCAGTTCATCAGTCGTCTTAACCCTCTTCTCAGCGCAGTCCTGCCGTCTGGCGAGCGCATTCAAATCATCTTACCGCCTGCGGCCCCGGACGGCGGAGCGATCGCAATCCGAAAGCAGGTTGTGAGTGACCTGACGCTTGCGCAGTATCGCGACAGCGGTGGGCTCGAGAAGGTAAAGGTGGCAGTCGGAGAGCCAAGTGAAACGGAAGAACGCCTGGTTGCACTTTTAGCGGCGGACCGGATCCACGACTTCATTGAAACGGCGCTGCGCGAGCGTATCTCGATCCTCGTCAGTGGCGGAACCTCCAGCGGAAAAACCACCTTCCTCAATGCTTGCCTCAAGAGCCTCGACCACAACGAGCGAATCCTGACACTTGAGGATACGCGCGAGCTCTTTCCTCCGCATCGCAACAGTGTGCATCTTTTGGCCTCACGCGGAGACCAGGGCACAGCGCAGGTGACCATCCAATCGCTGCTTGAGGCATCTCTACGCATGCGGCCGGACCGCCTTTTTGTTGGGGAGATCCGTGGCGGAGAAGCTTTTGCCTTTCTGCGCGCCATCAACACTGGCCACCCAGGAAGCATGTCGACCGTACATGCCGATACGCCTATGGGTGCTTATGAACAACTGGTCATGATGATGATGCAGGCCGGCATGTCAGCGAGCTATTCGAAGCACGATCTGATGTCCTATATCCGAATGGTGATTCCGATCGTGATCCAGTTGCGCCGCGACGGTGGCCGACGCGGCGTGTCCGAGATTTTTCTCTCCCGGCGCTCTGAATCATGAGCCTGCGTCTTGTGTTTTATCTCATCGTCTGCCTTTTGATCGCGATCGCCGTATGGATGCTGAGCTATGGCCTCATCCTGCAGCTTCTCTGGAAGGACGGGCGGATTCTGAAGATGACGATCGCGACGGCTCCGCTGGCGCCGCTATTTCAATTAATGGCCTATCCAAGTAGTCGTTCGCTGCAATTGGCAGCAGCGGGCGCGATTGTGCCCTCCGTCCTCGTTGCCTCAATCGTTGCACTTGTCGGATTTCGACGCCCGGCGAGCCCATTGGGTGATGCTGCTTTTCAGGACCTCGCATCATTGCGTCACGGGAAATGGCTGCGCAAACGCGGTCATATTTTCGGACGTGCCGGCCACAGGATGCTTCGTCACGAGGACGATCGCCACCATCTGATTATCGGTCCGACCCGATCGGGGAAAGGCGTTGGCTATGTGATCCCCAATGCTCTGGTCTTTGCGGGTTCGATGATTGTGACGGATCTGAAAGGTGAAATATTCGAGTTTACGGCTGGCTATCGCAAGATGACGGGGCATCAGGTCTTCCTCTTTTCGCCCGGCGCACCACGGAGTCATCGCTGGAACCCGCTTGACTTTATCCGCAGTGATCGCGGCAGTCGAACAATCGACATTCAGAATATGGCATCTATCCTCGTTCCCGAAGCAATCGGCTCGGAGAACGCCGTATGGCAAGGGATCGCACAGCAAGTCATAGCCGGTCTCATCAGCTACGTGCTGGAAAGCTTACGCTACAAGAACCGCCGCAATCTCGGCGAAGTGAACAGTTTACTCAACGCCGGCGTGGATTTGCAGACACTGATGAAGGAGATCAAGGACAATGAACCCGCATTATCGCGGTTCACCAATGAGAGCTTCAACGCATACATCGCCTTAAACGAGAGAGCGGCCCGCTCGGCACTGCTCGACATACAAAGAGCTTTCGCGCCCTTCCGCAACGAGCGAGTGATTGCTGCCACGGCGGTGACAGATATCGACTTTGGCTCTCTCCAAAGGCGTCCAGTGACGATTTATTTGGCGCCAAACATATCCGACATGACGGTGCTGCGCCCGCTTCTCACGCTTTTTGTGCAGCAGGTCATGGATCTGCTCACTCGGGAGCGCAATCCTGGTTCAGTTCCCGTCTATTTCCTGCTCGACGAATTCCGACAGCTTAAGAGAATGGACGAGGTCATGAACAGGCTCCCTTATGTGGCGGGCTACAACATCAAGATGGCGTTCGTCGTGCAGGGCATTAAGAACCTTGACGAAATCTACGGAGAGACCGCACGGCATTCGCTGCTTGGCAATTGCGGCCTCCAATTGATCCTTGGAGCCAATGATCAGGTGACCTCGGAGTATGTTTCGCGCGCACTGGGCAAGCGTACTATTCGCTTTCAAACAGAGTCACGCTCGCTTGAGCCCATGGGACTTACGCGGCGAACGAAAGTGGAGCAGATACGCGAACGCGACCTTATGATGCCCCAGGAGATTCGTCAGATGCCGGAACACAAAATAGTTCTTCTGGTTGAGGGCCAACGACCAATCTTCGGCGACAAGCTTCGCTACCACACGACGCAACCGTTTCAGGCAGCGAGCAACTACGCCCGCGAACATCAGCCTGAAGTGCCGGAACTTGATTCTTACGCCCTTCATGACGTGCCGGCCCTGATGCGCAATCCTGGCTCCACGATCGGCATTCCCTCGGAACAGGACGTCAGACATGTGGCAGATGAACCGTCAATCACTATTGCGGCCGATATTCCTGAGAAGATTGCACGCAGTCTGAAGACGGGTCGAACAAGCGCGCACTGGGACAATGAACGGTTCGGTGCTAAAGTTTCGCCGAACTCGTCGCTCAAGCAGGACTTTTCTGGTGCAGAAGCGCGGGTGATCGCGACTGCCGCGAAACTGAAGTCGACCATCACGACATCACTGAAGCAATCGCCGAGGATGCCCGCAAAGGCGCGCCAAAGCATCGAGGACATATTTGCGCAAACGATCCCCGACCCGGCAGAACTCGGGGTCGAATTGCGTCCCGAGATTTGAGGAATTAACGTCCAAAAGCCGAGCCAACCACGCCAATCCTTTTGTGGATCAGCGCACCTGAATGTTCGGCCCGGCGCGCCTTTCAATGCAATCGACCGGTGTTCGCGCCTTAGTAAAGCGTGGGCCCAATGAAACAACCCTTCTCGCCGCCGAGGCGGACGACGATGCCGTCGAAGCGCGGATCGGAAATGAGGGTATGGCTCCCGTCACCATGCCCCGCGCTGGCAAATGCCGGACCACCTTGACCCTGAACCGGCGGCAATGGCGGCGTGGTATCGGGTTGATAGGAGCGAGGAATGATGGCACTGGCCAGCTCTCCGGTCGGGGTCGACGGTGCCGCATTGACCGTCAGCACGCCATCGGTAAAGCGCATGGCATAGTTGGCCGACGATGTCAGGCTTCCCCTGGTGATGGCATAGCTGCCCGGTGCGGAGAAGGGATTGGCCGCACTCACAAGATCGCCGAACAGCCGGTCGCCATTGACGAGACCCGAGGCTCACCGACTTGCCATTGCCGGCATTCTTGTCGCCCATCGAACCGGTGCCCGACAGCGACAGCGTCTCATTGCCGACAAGGTTCGACAGCGTCAGCATCGAGTGGTCGAGAGCGGTGGTGCCGTCATAGATGCGGCTGCCCGACAGGCTGATGACCCGCTGGGCGATATCGGCAAGCGTGGTGGTCGTATTCGACGCGAGCGTATAGTTGCCGGCGTCAGCGCCGGTGAGGCTGAGGCCTGAGATCGTCACTGTCTTGCCCGAACCCGCATTGGCATCGGCGAAGGCACCGGCGTAACCATTGCCGAGCGTCAGCACGTCACCGGCGACCATGCCAGTGAAGTTGGCTCCATTGGTGTTCAGAGTGGCACTTGTGGTGCCGTCATAGGTCTTGCCATTGGCGGTAATGCCGCCGATCGACGAGATCGTCGCCCTGGCGATGTCGGCCGTATAGGTGCCGCCGGCCAGCGTATAGTTCGAGGCAAGACCGCCATCGCCATGGATGCTGTCGCCCAGGGCCAGCGAGCCGAGGCTCACCGACTTGCCGTTGCCGGCATTCTTGTCGCCCATCGAACCGGTGCCCGACAGTGTCAGGGTCTCGCCCGAGACGAGGTTGGACAGGGCGAAGATCGAGTGGTCGAGCGCCGTCGTGCCGTCATAGATGCGGTTGCCCGACAGGCTGATCACCCGCTGGCCGATATTGGCAAGCGTGCTCACCGTCGTATTGGCCAGTGTGTAGTTGCCGGCATCCGCGCCGGCGAGCGACAGACCGGAGATGGTCACCGTCTTGTTCGAACCGGCATTGGCATCGGAGAACAGGCCGGAGAAGCCAGGTCCGAGGGCAAGCACGTCGCCACCGATCTTGCCGGTGAAGGTCACGCCGCTGCTGTCGAGTACGGCATTGGCCGAGCCGTCATAGGTCTTGCCCGAAGCCGTAATGCCACCGATCGTGGTGATGACAGCCTTGGCGATATCAACCGTGCCGCTGCCGAGAACATAGTTCGAGGCAAGGCCGCCATCGCCATGGATGCTGTCGCCCAGCGACAGCGAACCAAGATTGACAGACTTGCCATTGCCGGCATTCTTGTCACCCATCGAACCCGTGCCGGACAGGGTCAGCGTCTCATTGCCCACGAGATTGAATAGCGTCAGCATCGAGTGGTCGAGCGCCGTCGTGCCGTCATAGACCCGGTTGCCCGAGAGACTGATCACCCGCTGGGCGATATTGGCAAGCGCGCTGGCCGTGTTCGAGGTGAGTGTATAATTGCCGGCATCCGCGCCAGCGAGCGACAGACCGGAGATCGTCACCGTCTTGTTCGAACCGGCATTGGCATCGGCGAACAGGCCGGAGAAGCCAGCGCCGAGGGTGAGCGCGTCTCCGGCGACCATGCCGTTGAAGGTGACGCCATTGCTGTTCAGGGTCGCATTGGCCGACCCGTCATAGGTCTTGCTATTGGCGGTAATGCCGCTGATTGCAGAAATGGTGGCCCTGGCGATGTCGACCGTGCCGCTGCCAAGAACATAGTTCGAGGCGAGACCACCATTCGTCCCGTCGCCCAGCAACAGCGAGGAAAGCGCCACAGACTTGCCATTGCCGGCATTCTTGTCGCCCATGCTGCCGGCGCCCGACAGCGTCAGCGTCTCATTGCCCAAAAGGTTCGACAGCGTCAGGATCGAATGATCGAGAGCGGTGGTGCCGTCATAGACCCGGTTGCCCGATAGGCTGATGACCCGCTGGCCGATATTGGCAAGCGTGGTGGTCGTATTCGACGCGAGCGTATAGTTGCCGGCGTCAGCGCCGGTGAGGCTGAGGCCTGAGATGGTCACGACCTTGCCCGAACCCGCATTGGCGTCAGAGAACAGGCCGGAGAATCCAGCGCCAAGGGTGAGCGCATCGCCCTGTGCCATACCGTTAAAGGCCACGCCGGACGCATCGAGTGTCACTGCGGTCGAGCCATCATAGGTCTTGTTGCCGGCGACAATGCCGCCGATCGATGAGATCAACGCCTTGCTGATGGTGATCGTGTCCGTGCCGCCGGCAAGCGTATAGTTCGACGCAAGGCCCGAACCATTGCCAAGCGCCAGCGTGTTCAGCGAGAAGGTGAGATTGCTGCCGACATTCTTGCTCGCAAGCTGGCCGAGACCCGACAAGGTCAGCGTCTCGCCATTGGCAAGGTTGGAGAGCGTCAGGTTGCCGGAGCCGACATTGGTCGTGCCGTTATAGGTCTGGTTGCCCGACAGATTGACGATCCGCTGGTTGATGGTCAGCGCGCCCGATCCGTAATCGATGAAGAAATCGTCGGCAGCACCGCCCCGATAGGTCAGCGAGAGCACGTTGGGATCGCCATAGGCATAAGTGCCGGCGTTGGTGGAAGAATTGATCGCACTGCCCCAGCCGGCCGTCACGAGCGCGGCACCGTCGCCGCCGACCGTGATGCCGGAGGTGCCGATCGTATTGCCATAGGTGGTCGAGGTGTTGCCGGACAGGACCACATAGTAGCTGATGAGCGGGGCCGTGTTCAGCGCCCGGAGGATCGGCGCGCCGCCGGTCTTCAGCGTCCCCCAGACGGAGGAATAATCCCAGCCGGCTTTGATGAAATTGGTCGGATTGTTCATCTGGGCCGTGGTCAGCCCGACGACGCCGCTGAAGTCAACGCCACCCCCGATGCCGACGCCTAACCCGCTGGTCTGCGTGTCCCAGTAGGCCTGCCTGATCGTGCCGTAGTTAGCCCCGACAAGGCCGCCCACGGCGACAGAGCCCGAAACGGCGCCGGCGGCGTAGGCCTGCGTGATCCTGCCGTCGTTTTCCCCGACAAGGCCGCCCACGCCGTCAGAGCCCGAGACGGCGCCGGTGGCGTAGGACTGCGCGATCGTGCCGCCGTTGCCCCCGACGAGGCCGCCCACGTAGCTGGAGCCCGAGACGGCGCCGGTGGCGTAGGACTGTGTGATCGTGCCGCCGTTGCCCCCGACAAGGCCGCCCACCTGTCTGGAGCCCGAGACGGCGCCGGTGGCGTAGGACTGCGTGACCGTGTCGCCGTTGCCCCCGACGAGGCCGCCCACGTAGTTGGAGCCCGAGACGGCGCCGGTGGCGTAGGACTGCGTAACCGTGGCGACGGCGTCGTTACTCCCGACGAGGCCGCCCACCCGGATGGAGCCCGAGACGCTGCCACCGACGACGCCGATATCGCGCACCGTGCCGTTGGACCTGCCGATCAGGCCGACATAGTTGTTGCCGCCCCCGCTGATCGTCAGGTTCGCGACCGTATGTCCCAGCCCCTCCAGTGTGCCGCTGAATAGCTGAGTGCCGTTCTGCCCGGCGACGACGGCGTCGGTGTAGGTGACGCCCGACGCGTCGAGACCACGCGCCAGCGCGTAGCGTCCCGACAGACCGGGTCCGTAGATCGCGACGCCGGCGTTGCCGACCGCTTCCATGCCGTCGATCGCATCGAGCTGCGCCATCGTATAGACCAGCGCGTAAGCACTGCTGTTGATCGAGAGCTTGCCGCCGGCGTCCGACGTGATCGGCTGGCCGTTGCCGTCGAGATATGTGACGCTGCCGGTGAAGCCCGTGCCCGTGAGGCCGAACGACAGATTCGCCAGTGAACTCGCATCATAGGCCAGCGCGACGCTGCCCGCGCCATTGACATTGATCGGCGCATTGATGGTGAGCGCGCCTTCGGAGAGCAGGCCGAGGCCCTGCCCGCTTGCGACCGTGATCGGCGCATTGACGATGATCGGCGAGAAGGTCTGGATCGCCAGCACGCCGTTGATCGCAGGCGTCTGGTCGATGGTGAAGCTGCCGCCAGAGGCGAACAGGCCGAGCCCGACCGAGCCATCGATCGCGGCGGTCGCGGCCGCGTCGTTGCCGGCCGCGGTCGCCAGCGCGGCGGCGTTCTGCGCGCGCTTCGGTGGCGTTCCGCGGCGCCAGCGAGAACAGCGTCGCGGCCGTGTTGACGGTCAGCGCGTTGCCGTAGAGGTTCACGCCGGTCTGAACAGAGCTTCCCGACGCCGTCGTCAGCGTCGCCGCCGCCGGCGCGGAGCCGGTCGTGAAGGCAAGCAGGTTCTGGCCGTTATTGATCGCGGGTACCGGGTAGCCGCCGGAGGAAACCGTTGCCGCGCCGATCGGCGTCAGGATGTAGTAGTAACCGTTGGCGCCGGTGTACGCCTGGCCGATGCGGCTTCCGTCGGCGTTGAGCGCGATGGTCACCGCGCCTGCCGCGCCTGAGGCCAGCGGCGTCGCGCCGCCGTCGCTGTAGGCGAAGCCCGACACCACCTGCATGCCGTTCGGGAAGAAGCTCGTGAGGTAGGGATAGAGCCCATTCTCGCCCCCGGAGAAAGCGGAGCCGAGCTGCGTGGAGGCCGAGAAGTAGGTACTGCCCGAGACCGGATCGAGCCCCTGCAATTGCCGCGTGGTCAGCCCGGTGATCCTGCCGGGCTGGTCGACCTCGTCGACACCGACGCCGACGCCCGACCCACTGGTCTGCGTGTCCCAATAGGCCTGCATGATCCCGCCTATGTTGTGCCCGACAAGGCCGCCCACCTCTGAGGCGCCAGAGACGGCGCCGGTGGCGTAGGAC
>NZ_JAELTU010000018.1 GCF_016429015.1 Rhizobium sp. ASV20 | reverse complement strand
TCGGCGCATCCGGCGCGCGCGTTCTCAACACGCTGTTGTTCGAAATGAAGCGCCGCGGTGCCCGCAAGGGACTTGCCACGCTGTGCATTGGCGGCGGCATGGGTGTCGCCATGTGCTTCGAGGCGCTTTGACGCCTCGAAGCAGGATTTTCTGTCGGAATCGGTGAAGAGAGGCGGAGCGGGCGACCTCGCGATCGGTTGTCACGTCTCCGTCCCAACAAAGGGGAGTGGCACATGAGCAGAGTGGTATTGGTAACCGGGGGAACGCGCGGTATCGGAGCGGCCATTTCGATGGCGCTTCACAACGCCGGCTACAAGGTTGCGGCGACCTATGCCGGCAACGAGGAAAAAGCTCATGCTTTCCACGAGGTCACGGGTATCTCCGTCTACAGGTGGGATGTGGCCGACTATGAGGCGTGCGGTAAAGGCATTGCCAAGGTGGCGCACGATCTCGGCCATGTCGAGATCCTGGTCAACAATGCCGGCATCACGCGAGATGCGATGTTTCACAAGATGACGCCGCAGCAATGGCACGAGGTCGTCAATACCAACCTCACCGGCCTGTTCAACATGACGCATCATGTCTGGCATGGCATGCGTGATCGCAGCTTCGGCCGCGTCATCAACATTTCCTCGATCAATGGTCAGAAGGGGCAGATGGGGCAGGCGAATTATTCGGCTGCCAAGGCCGGCGATCTCGGCTTCACCAAGGCGCTCGCGCAGGAGGGTGCTGCCAAGAACATCACCGTCAACGCCATTTGCCCCGGCTATATCGGGACTGAAATGGTGCTTGCCGTGCCGGAGAAGGTGTTGAACGAACGTATCATCCCGCAGATTCCGGTCGGGCGTCTGGGAGAGCCCGAGGAAATCGCGCGGATCGTGGTTTTTCTCGCCAGTGACGATGCCGGTTTCATCACGGGATCGACCATCAGCGCCAATGGCGGACAGTTCTTCTCTTAAGCTGATCTCTCTGGATCTAAAGGATTGCCGGGTTCGCCCGGCAATCATCCCCGGCCCGAGTTGGCCGAGCGCCGGTGTCGCGGCTTGAATTCCAGCACGACAGCTTCGAGCGCCATGCGACGCTTTTCCTTGTCGCGCGTCCTTACCGCGCTGCCGAGCGCGTAGAAGGTCGTGCCGACGAATACCAATGCTGCAATGCTTGCGATAATTGCGGCCATGATGCCGTTCCTTCTCAAAACACTGCTTTCTTCCCGCAGCCTGTCGGTGCGGGAAGAGGATTGTCTGAGCGGCTTCAGCCTCGAGCGTCCGGCGTACCGGCGCCTGAACATCACATGGCCGACCGATGAGGCGGTCGGTCATGAGACATTGCTGTTAGCGGCAACGAGCTTCGTAACGGCGGCCGTAGCGGTCGCGGTAGATGCAATAGCCGCGGCGATCTTCGGACTGCCCGATGAGGTTGCCGACGAGGCCGCCTGCGACAGCGCCGACGGCTGCGCCGCCCCAGCTATGCGTGGCAACGCCGCCGATCAGAGCGCCCGTACCTGCGCCGATGGCCGTGCCTTTTTCCGTCGACGTGCACGACGCCAGTGCGCCGACGAGGGCGATCGCGACGATGATCTTCTTCATGATGTTAGCTCCCTGGTGCTTCGAGGTTTTCAACAATGATCTGCGGATCAGATCCGCCCCATCAATAGTAGAATAAGGACAATGACGAGAACAAGCCCGAGACCACCCGACGGGCCGTACCCCCAAGCGCGGCTGTAACCCCAGCTAGGAAGTGCGCCAACCAGCAGCAGAATCAGTATTATGAGCAATACCGTACCAAGCATGATATGTCTCCTCTATGTCCGTCGCTGGAAATAGTCCCCCGGGGGCGTAAGCCACCTAGCGATATGCCTCAGCGTCTCCGCCAGATCCACTCGTAGGACGTGCGGTCGGAGTTCCCTGTATTTCTGCTGTAGAAACTTGTTTCCCCGAAAATTGTTCCGGCTGAGAAATAAAAATCCTCACTGCGGACTGTTTCCATGGTCAGTAAAATATTAACGGGCGGCTTCGGCGTGGCCGTGATGATCGAGGGGTGCGAGTTAGCTCTATGGTTATAATATAGTTAAAATACAATGGGTTGTGGTGAACGAAACGGGAAAAGACCGACGTCTGCGATTCGTCGGTGATTCGTTCTACATTTGAGCTTTGGTTAACATCGAAGTCGCCGGGACCAGAGCTTGGCTCCCAGGCGAAGATGAGAACGAAGGTGAGGCATCGGCCAATCGACGGGCGCATAGTCGCCGCAAAGTAGCGTTCGGGCATTTCAATCGTTAACGGAGGCGCCTTTGCGAGCCTCCTACCGGCAATCGCAATTCTTCATGTCGTGATGTCATCAATCCGGCCCACCATATATAGCCGTGAACAAACGAAATACGCGGATGAAACAATGATTCGTCGCCGATTCGTTCCGGCTTTGATCGAAGTGTTAATGCATGCACCTTATGATTGCATCGATTGATTTTTATATTTGCGCTCGCTGAAAGGTTAATCGCAATCCAGGATTCGGTGTGAATCATGGCTTCAACCCTTCAGAGTCCTGTGCGATTCGAGCATGGAGACACCATATATTGTGGAGAACAAAGACGGAATCGGCTGGAATCGCCGATTCGTCGCTGATTCGTTCAGGCTTTGACCCAAATCTTAATCGGGTGGTCGAATTCGAGAAAATACTTACTATTTACAAATGATTAACCAAAAATACATCGAGACATCGGGCGACTTCGGGCTCGTTGCGTGACTCGTCTTTCTAGAATGACGATGGGAAAATTGTGATTCAGTATCTGGTGGGACTCTATGAATTAAAATCCATATATAGTAGTGAACGAATAAGGAACGCTGCCGAGTCAGCGATTCGTCTCCGATTCGTTCTCAGGCTGTTCCGGAATCTTCGAGACTCGCATGGGGTGTATCGATAATGTAGCTTTTGGTTGAATCGACTCATTGTGAAATCGATTGTTGCGGCTGTTGTTTTTTCATTCAGGTCTTGCCTTTGTCACATATGGTCGTCATCTCTTCCTTTCTTCCAAGAGGAGCTTGCTGATCGGAAGACGGTAGTTTCTCGCCCATGCACGGACAAATGACTAAAAATTCGCAGCCTATGATCCTGAGCGGACGCGGCGTAACCGCGGTGCTCGGACCAACCAATACCGGCAAGACCCATTATGCCATCGAGCGTATGGTGGCGCAGGGCAGCGGCGTTATCGGCCTGCCGCTGCGGCTGCTGGCGCGCGAGGTCTATACTCGCGTGGTCGAGAAGGTCGGGGCGCAGCATGTCGCGCTGGTGACGGGTGAAGAAAAGATATCGCCGCCCAACGCGCGCTATTCGGTCTGCACCGTAGAGGCCATGCCGCGTGAGACGCGCGCCTCTTTCGTTGCCATCGACGAAGTGCAGTTGGCGGGCGACCTGGAACGTGGCCACATCTTCACAGACCGCATCCTGCATCTGCGCGGCCGGGACGAGACGTTGCTGCTCGGCGCCGGTACGATGCGGCCTATCCTCGAGCAGCTCCTGCCGGGGATCACCGTTCTTGAGCGGCCGCGACTTTCACACCTCTTCTATGCGGGGCAAAAGAAGATCACGCGTCTGCCGCAGCGCACCGCGATCGTCGCCTTTTCCGCCGACGAAGTTTACGCGATCGCCGAGCTTATCCGTCGCCAGCGCGGCGGCGCGGCTGTGGTGCTCGGCGCGCTCAGCCCACGCACCCGCAACGCACAGGTCGCGCTCTATCAGGCCGGCGACGTCGAATATCTGGTCGCGACCGATGCAATCGGTATGGGCCTCAACCTCGATGTCGATCATGTCGCCTTCGCCCAGGATCGCAAATTCGACGGATATCAGTTCCGCAATCTCAATCCGGGCGAGCTCGGCCAGATCGCCGGCCGTGCCGGTCGTCATCTCAAGGACGGCACTTTCGGCGTGACGGGCCAGGTCGATCCTTTCGATGACGAGCTTGTTCGCCGGATCGAAGGGCACGAGTTCGATACGGTGAAGGTGTTGCAATGGCGCACCAAGGATTTCGATTTCTCCTCGATTGCCGCGTTGCGCGCCAGTCTGGAAGACGCGCCACGCGTGCAGGGCTTGACGCGGGCGCTGCCTGCGGTAGACCAGCAGGCGTTGGAATATCTGTCACGCGATCTGGAGATTGTCGATCTTGCCAACAACCCGGCCCGGGTTGAAAAATTATGGGAAGCCTGTGCGCTTCCGGACTACCGGCGCATTACGCCTGCCCAGCATGCAGATCTCATTGCTACCCTCTTTTCCGATCTTGTGCGCTATGGCACGGTGAAAGAGGATTTCCTCGCTGAACAGGTGCATCGCGCCGATCGGACGGATGGTGAGATCGACACGCTTTCGGCGCGAATCGCGCAGATAAGGACTTGGACCTATGTGTCGAATCGGCCCGGCTGGCTTGCCGATCCGACACACTGGCAAGAAAAGACGCGGGAAATCGAAGATCGATTGTCCGACGCGTTACATGAGAGGTTGACGAAACGCTTTGTTGATCGCAGGACATCTGTGCTCATGAAGCGCCTGAGAGAGAATGCGATGCTGGAAGCTGAAATCAGTGTGAATGGGGATGTCTTCGTTGAGGGGCATCATGTGGGACAGTTGACCGGATTCCGGTTCACGCCTATCTCGGGAACCGAGGGGCCGGACGCGAAGGCTGTCCAGGCTGCCTCGCTGAAGGCGCTCGCGCTGGAATTCGAGGCGCGTGCCGCCCGCATGCATGCGGCTGGCAATGGAGATCTTGCGATCAGTGCCGATGGCCTGGTGCGTTGGCTCGGCGACCCCGTGGCACGCCTGTCGGGCAGCGATCACATCATGCGCCCGCGCGTCATTCTGCTCGCCGACGAGCAGCTGACGGGCAATGCGCGCGATCATGTCGCCGCTCGTATCGAGCGTTTTGTGAATCATCACATCAGCACGATCCTGAAGCCGCTCGACGATTTGTCGCGTGCCGAGGATCTGCAAGGCCTTGCCAAGGGGCTGGCGTTCCAGCTGGTGGAAAATCTCGGCGTTCTGTTCCGCCGCGACGTCACCGAAGAGGTGAAGTCGCTGGATCAGGATGGTCGCGCTTCCATGCGCCGTTATGGCGTTCGCTTCGGCGCCTATCATATTTTCGTACCGGCACTGCTGAAGCCGGCTCCGGCCGAGCTCATCACTTTGCTCTGGGCGTTGAAGAACGACGGTCTCGACAAGCCGGGCTATGGCGACCTGATCCCGGTGCTGGCGGCTGGCCGCACGTCTGTTGTCACCGATCCGAGCTACGAGCGCATGTTCTACAAGCTCGCGGGCTTCCGGTTTCTCGGCAAGCGCGCGGTGCGTATCGATATTCTCGAGCGTCTGGCGGATCTGATCCGCCCGCTGCTGCAGTGGAAGCCCGGCCAGGCTTCGCGCCCTGAAGGTGCGTATGACGGCCGTCGCTTCACCACGACGACGGCGATGCTCTCGATCCTCGGTGCAACGCTTGAAGACATGGAAGAAATCCTCAAGGGTCTCGGCTATCGCGCCGATTCCGTGAAGCCGGAGGAGGCCTCGGCCTTCCTCGCCCAGCAGGATGCCAGCGCGGCGCCTGCACCAGCTGCCGAAGCCGTCGCGGAAAGCACCGATCACGACGATGCCGATGCGGCAGGCGACGAGCCGGCTAAGGAAATCGAAGCGGTTGCGCAAGAAGCCGCACCCGCTGAGGAGCCGGTGGCAACGGAAGTTGCCGAAGCCGCTGAGGCGACCGCAACCGATGCCGTTGCTGCCGAACCCGTGGAGCCGAAGCCGGTTCTGCTTTGGCGTCTTGGCGGACGCAGCGATCAGCAGCAGCGTCAAGGCGGCCGTGGTCACGGCGATCGCCGCGGCCAGCAGGGCGAAGGCCGCGGTCAACAGGGCAATCGTCGTGGTGGCGGCGAGCAGGCAAGTGGTGAAGGTAACCGCGAAGGTCGGGATCGCCGCGATGGGCGCGAAGCTCGCAGTGGTGATAAGGGTCCGCGCGGAAACAATCGCGAGGGCGGACGTCCGCAGCAACAGGGTGGACGTGGCGAGCGTAACGACCGTCAGGAGCGGGGCGATCGGAATGACCGCAACAACCGGAATGATCGTAACAACCGTGGCGCATCGCAGCCTTTGCGCTTCGAAGCCAAGCCGCCGCGCAAGGAAAAGCCGATCGATCCGGATTCTCCGTTCGCAAAGCTCGCTGCCCTCAAGGAGCAGATGAAGAAATAAGCCATGAAGGACGAGAAGCAGCCATTTTCCGGTTCGCGTCAGCGCATCGACAAATGGCTCTTCTTTGCCCGCATGGTGAAATCCCGCTCGCTGGCCCAAGTCTATGTGCAGAACGGCAATGTGCGGGTGAACGGCGAGCGCGTCGTGCAGCCCAGCCACAACCTCAAGGTCGGCGATCGTATAGAGCTTACTCTCGAGCGCCGTGACATCATCCTCGTCGTGCGGGCGCCCGGCGAGCGAAGGGGGCCTTTCGAGGAAGCCAAGCTGCTCTACGAAGACCAGACGCCGCCACCCAGTGAGACAAAACACCTCACCCCCTTCGAGCAGGCGCAGCGGGCGCCGGGCAGCGGCAGACCGACAAAGCGCGATCGGCGCGCGATCGATCGCCTGATCTCGGATGATGATTAGAAAACTCTGTCTTCCACTGGCTGTTTTGAAGATTGTTTGTCCTTGAAATTGGCTGATAAAGTCGATACCTCACGATCAACCTGCCGGTAACCAGCCGGACGGCGAGTTTGCGCAATGCGCATTCGTCTGCTCGTTCGGCTCCGTGGAAGGGTGCGACGTTCCAGGTTGCGCAACCGCGGAAGCTAGAGACATTCCTGGAGTGCTTCATGACATATGTCGTGACCGACAATTGCATCCGCTGCAAGTATACCGATTGCGTAGAAGTCTGCCCCGTTGACTGCTTCTACGAAGGCGAGAACTTCCTCGTCATCCATCCCGACGAATGCATCGATTGCGGCGTCTGCGAGCCGGAATGTCCTGCCGAGGCGATCAAGCCCGATACGGAGCCGGGCCTCGACAAGTGGCTGAAGATCAATGCCGAATACGCATCCATCTGGCCGAACATCACCGTCAAGCGCGATGCGCTGCCGGAGGCTAAGGAGATGGACGGCGAACAGGGCAAGTTCGAGAAATATTTCTCGACGAATCCCGGCGCCGGCGATTGATCGGGGGCGGTGACAGGCCGTCCATAAAGGTGTAGTCGATATTGCACGGAGCGAATCACCACGGCTCAGCCGCATGGTGGTCAACGTGGCCATTTTGGCGCGCGTGAAGCAAATTATTGATTTCCTCAGATTTTTGTGATAGCTTGCTCATACTGATCCACAGCGGCATTTCGCATGCCCAAAACCATCACGAAAGCAAATAACCAATCCGTACGCGGTTTCCCTGCCATATCAACGTTTTGTGTGTCGGGTCTGGGGTCGCGATGGATGGGTTAGTGTTTGCATGAGTCTGGCTGGACCAGGATGAAGTCCTTGACGGTACTTCCGTCTCATCCGGGCCTGACTGACCCGGCCCCGGCCCTTAATCCGGGCGCGTAACAGGGAGTTTTTGAAAAGAATGACGACCCAGCAGAAAAAACCTTCAGCAGCACGCCATGGCTTCAAGACAGGCGAAGCGATCGTTTATCCGGCCCATGGTGTCGGTACGATCACTGCTATCGAAGAGCAGGAAGTCGCGGGTATGAAGCTCGAGCTGTTCGTAATCGATTTCGAGAAAGACAAGATGCGCCTGAAGGTGCCGGTGGCCAAGGCCATGAGCATTGGCATGCGCAAGCTTTCCGAGACGGATTTCGTCGAGCGTGCATTGAAGGTCGTGCAGGGCAAGGCCCGCGTGAAGCGCACCATGTGGTCGCGCCGCGCCCAGGAATACGATGCCAAGATCAATTCCGGCGATCTGATCTCGATCGCGGAAGTGGTTCGCGATCTCTATCGCGCAGAGAACCAGCCGGAGCAGTCCTATTCCGAACGTCAGCTCTATGAAGCTGCGCTTGATCGCATGGCGCGCGAAATTGCCGCCGTCAACAAGATGTCGGAAACGGAAGCCGTTCGCCTCGTCGAGACCAACCTCAACAAGGGTCCGAAGCGTGGTAAGGCCATCGAGGAAGACGATTCTCAGGACGAAGCCGCATAAGGCCGAGGCAACATATACCGATTTTAGAAACCCGGCCTTCGTGCCGGGTTTTTTCTTTGGAACCTTTTTGGTTCTACCGCGTTAAAGCCTCGTGTTGGCGGTTGGTGTGGGGGCACTCCGGTAGGAGAGTTTCCCAGGCAGGCCGTTTCATGAACGTTCACGAGGACCGGCCTATGCGTTTTCATTCGAAGCTCCCCGGCGACCTGAAGATGCTTCAATCGTCAGACCCGTTCGATGAGATCGAACTAGACTAGTCATCGATCGTCCGGCGCGCCGGAGATCGGTCTCCAATTTCGCATTTCATTCAATTGATTTTCATCCGAACGGCGATGTTCGGAAACGATGACTGCTGCCCTTTTCGTCGACCGCGGCATAGAGACGATCTGAGGCCGAACCCAGGAGATGCATATGACGAATATGTCTGCAGATCGGCGTATGATCAAACTCGCGATGGCTGCTCCCTATCTCGATCGCGATGAAGAACACGACCTTGCCATACGCTGGAAGGATCATGAGGATCGCGGCGCGCGCAATCAGATCGCAACAGCCCATATGCGCCTTGTTATTTCGATGGCAGGCAAGTTCCGCAATTTCGGCCTGCCGATGAGCGATCTTGTACAAGAAGGCTATGTAGGTCTGTTGGAAGCGGCGGCAAGGTTTGAACCGGAGCGCGAAGTGCGTTTCTCGACCTATGCCAGCTGGTGGATCCGTGCTTCGATCCAGGATTACATCCTGCGCAACTGGTCGATCGTTCGCGGCGGCACGAGTTCGGCCCAGAAGGCGTTGTTCTTCAATCTTCGCCGTCTTCGCGCCAAGCTCGCGCGAAGCGATTCGAACGTCACCGTTCAGGCCATCCATGAGGAAATCGCCGTAACGCTCGGTGTCAGCCTCGCCGATGTCCAGACGATGGATGCCCGTCTTTCCGGCAGCGACACTTCGTTGCAGGCGCCGTCGATATCGGGCGATTCCGACAGCGCCGAGCGCATCGATTTCCTGATCAGCGACGAGCCGCTTCCAGATGAACAGGTATCGGACATGATCGACGGCGAACGCCGTCGCGTCTGGCTCGCATCGGCGCTGAAGCATCTCAACGAGCGCGAAATGAAGATTATCCGCGCTCGCCGCCTTGTTGAAGACGGGGCGACGCTGGAGGAGCTCGGCGCCGATCTCGGCATTTCCAAGGAACGGGTACGCCAGATCGAAAGTCGCGCGATGGACAAGCTCCGTAGCGCGCTGGTGGATGCCGATCCGCGCATGGCAACCTACGCCTGAGAGGTACCTTCTCCCGATCGGGGGAAGGTCATCCGGCCTCTATCTATTCAGCGATAATCTTGACCTTGTCGCCCGGTGCTATGTTCGCGCCGGTGGGCAGGGCATTGATCAGTTTGAACAGATCGAGCTTGCGGTCGGTGCCCATCATACGGGCGGCAAGCGTTGTAATCGTATCGCCAGGTTTGACGGTGACGACGCGGACGCGCAGAGGCTTCAGCGAGGCGGCCTCCTCCGGCGTCATGTGCCGGAAGCTCGAGCGCAGCACATTGGCCGTCTGATCCAGCTGGGCGATATTTCCCTTCGGAACTGCCGTCAGGAAACGGAAGATCTGCGTGCGGTCACGGATCACCGTGACATCGAAATCCCAGCGATCGGCAGAGGCGCGCGCGGTTGCGGCCGGCATGCCGTTAACGGTAATCGACTTGATCGACGAGGGATCAAGGCCGGTAACCCAACCGCTGGAAATATAGTTCGTCAGATTCTGGTTCTGGGTATCGGCGACGCCGTCGAAACGGATGGCAATATCGCCCGGACCGGTCGCCATGACGGCCTCGACCTTGTTGTCGATACGAAAGTCGGGCGGCACGTCGAAGCGGATGCCGAGACCGCCATGCAGGAAGGTCTGGCCGCGCACATAACCTTCTTCGGGGCTGTCGCCATAAAGCAGGCCGTCAATGCCGCTCAGGTAATAGTCGCGGCCGGTATCCCCGACTTTGCCTTCCTCGCCGAACTGGCGTGCATGCGCCTTGGCGAGGTCGATACGCTGCGGGGTGCTCGGATGGCTCGACAAGAAGTCCAGGCTCTGATCGGCGTCGGAATTGGCCGTCATGAAACGGCTGTAGTCTTCCATGGCGTTGAGGAAGCGTGCAGCGGCATAAGGGTCGTAGCCGGCCTGGCCGAGCGTACGGATGCCGATCTCGTCCGCCTGCAATTCCTGCTGGCGCGAGAAGGCGGCGAGACGCAGCTTGCCGCGGGCAAGCGCCTGCTTGCCAGCAAGATCGCTCGACAAAACTTCGGCAACGACGCGGCTAGCAATGACTTCAGCTTCTTCGCGCTTCTGCCGCTCGATGCCGTGATTGGCCGTGACGTGCGCCATTTCATGCGACAGGACGGCAGCGACTTCCGAGGCGTCGTTGGCCAAGGCCAGCAGGCCGCGCGTCACGTAAAGATAGCCGCCGGGCAGCGCGAAGGCGTTGATCGACGGCGAATTGAGGATGGTGATGCGATAGGACTGCTGCGGATTCTCCGACACGCTGGTTAGGGCGCCGGCGATGCGTGCAACGAGGCGCTCCGTCTTGGCGTCCTTATACTCGCCGCCGTAGCTTGCGAGAATCCGCGGGTGTTCGCGAGCGCCCATCTGCGCGCGGGGGTCGTTCTTCTGTACTTCGGAAACGATCTGCGGATTGGCCGACGGCGAAACGCTCGGCTGATACGACTGGTCCATCACCGTTTGACAGCTGTTCAGTATCGCCGCGGCGACAAGGAGCGGGGCCAGGCGGCGCAAGCGGGCTGCGACGGTCACGCTGATCCTTCGTTTTGCTCGTTCGCTCTGCTCGTCTACCAGTGTATCACTCATTTCGCTGCCATGCCGGCTCGGCGCCAAATCCGGTTGATCGTGACCGGGCGGATCATCGTCGCGCGCCGATAAAGGTTGCCTCTACCCCATCGATCCGCATTTGCCCGGACGGTCTCCACCCCTTGCTGTAGCCGATTTTGGCACCGGTTGCATAGCGAGACTCCGTTTAAATGTGGCAGCGTTGTATTTTAGCAAGCATCTCCCTGGACTTTCAGCCGCTCGGCGCGACGAAATTAAGGCAAAGCCGGCGGCATGATGCCGCTTGGTCGTCAATGGTGGAGAAATGTGGCAAGCGCGGGGATGTCAGCGGTGCTCAGGAATGTCTCGATAGGGGCGGACAGTGCGATTTTGCCGCCGTCGACGAAGACCGCATGGTCGGCAAGACGCCGCACTTCGGCAGGGTCGTGAGAGACGATGAGGACCGTATTGCGGGTTTCTCGATGCAGGGTTTTCAGCAACTCGACCATGCCTGAGCGCAGGCCCGGATCGAGCGCGGCAAAGGGCTCATCCAACAGCAGGATCGGCTTGTCGCGCACCAATGCCCTGGCAAAGGCGGCGCGTTGACGTTCGCCGCCGGACAATGTCCCAGGTTTGCGAGGTTCGAAACCGGCAAGCCCGACGCGTGCGAGCGCCTCCGAGACCCTTTGCCGATCCCGTGTCGAAAGCCTCAGCGAGGGGCTGATGCCGAGGCCGATATTGGTGAAGAGATCGAGATGTGCAAAGAGATTGTTGTCCTGGAACACGAGCGATACGGGCCGCTCGGCGGGATGCTTACCCGTCACGTCCTGCCCGGCGAGCAGGATGCGGCCGCGATCGGGCTGTTCGAAGCCGGCAAGCAGATTGAGGAAGGTCGACTTGCCGGAACCGGAAGGACCTGCGACGGCAATGATTTTTCCCTGCGGCAAAGCGCAGTCGAAGCGGAAATCATGGGTGCCAAGCCGCAACTCAACGTCGGTCATGGCGATGCTGCGCGAGATCATGGTGCTGCCGTCAGTCATCTTTGTCTGCCTTCGTCGTCGCGCGCGCCCTGGCCCGCCGTGCCGGCGATGGTGAGAAGAAAGCATATCATGCCGAGAATAAGGGCGTATCCATCGGCGTCGTTGGTGCGATAGCTGCCAAGCTTGCTGTAGACGAGCCATGGCAGGGTCATCAGGCTGCTGGAGCCGAAGAGAGCGACTGCGCCGAGATCGCCGAGCGATAGGGCCATGGCGAAGGAGAGCGCCGTAAACAGCGGCTTGCGAAGGCCCGGCCAGTCGATCAGCCGCAGGCGTGAAATTCCACCGAGGCCGAGACTTGCAGCCAGCCGCGCGGTGCGGCGGCGATGCACGGCATAGGCCGGTTCCAGCACACGGATGACGAAAGGAAGTGCCATCAGCGCGTTGATGACGACGATCAGGACTGCCGCAAATCGGCTGGGGTCGCCAAGCGGGCGCAGCGCCAGAAACCAGCCGGTGGCCAGCACGATCGGCGGAACGAGAAGGATGAGCGAGGAGGTTCCCGTCAGTGCGGTCGCGAGGCTGCGCAGACCCCACGATTTCTTACGATCCGCGGAGATCACCGAGCGGGCATGAATGATGGCAAATGATATCGTGACGGCCAGAAGCCCGGCGGCAAGCGCGATTGCGAGACTGGTCATGGCTGCCTGCAGAAAGATCGCCTGACCAGCGAGCTTGAAGAGATTGGCTTCGAGGCCGGCGAGGACGACGGATGCGAGCGGCAGGCCGATGAAAAGCGTAGCGGCCAGCAACAGTGCCGTATCGGCCCATCGCGCGCCGCGCATTTGCCCGTCGACGCGTCGCAGCGGCCGGCCGCTCGTCAGCCCATGATCGTCCGGTGAGGGAAACAGCGTCATCGCTCCGAGGACTGCCGCTGTGACGACGATCTGCAGCAGCGACAGCATCACGGCGCGGCCGGGATCGAAATCGAAACGCAGCGCCTGATAGATTGCCACCTCCAGCGTTGTCGCGGCCGGGCCGCCGCCGAGGATCAGTACCAGCGTGAAGCTGGTGGCGCAGAGCATGAAGATCAGCCCGGCGATACCTGGAATGAGGCCGCGCAGCACCGGCCACTCAACGAAACGGAAGACAGAGCCTGATTTCATGCCGAGGCCGCCGGCCACGAGCCAATATTCCGCAGGGACGCGCTCCAGCCCGGCGAGCATAAGCCGGCAGGCGAGCGGCATGTTGAAGAAGACATGCGCCAGCAGGATGCCCGTCAGGCCATAGATGCTGACGGGATCCGACAGGCCGAGGCCTGCAAGCGCCTGATTGAGCAACCCACGTTGTCCCCAAATGCCGAGCAGGCCGAGCGCACCGATCAAGACAGGCAGACCCATGGGTACGGCCATCAGTCGGATCAGCCAAAGCCGGCCTGGAAAATGCGGCTGGCGAGCCAAGGCGCGGGCGACGGGCATGGCAAGCGCCACGGATAGCAGCGTCGATAGTGTCGCCTGTAGCAGCGTGAAGCGCAGCACGCGCAGGAGGTAGGGATCGGCGAGCGTAGTGTCGCCGCCGGATTCGATACCGGCGGCAAGCAGGATCACCACGGCGATCCCGACAAAAAGCGCTATGCCTGCAAGGCTGAGCGCCCCGCCGGTAATGCCGCGCCTTCTTTCGGATGCCGTAAGCATGGTCGCGATATCAGTTGCCGCTGGTGGCCGTCAGCCACTCGTCGATCCAGGCCTTGCGGTTCTTGTCGACGTCAGCGGGGCTCATGAGGAAGGTCTTCGACGGCACCACGAGCTTGCCGAAAGCGTCCGGCAGCGGCGTCGAGGTGGCCGAGACCGGCATCATCCAGTTGCTGGTCGGGATGATGTCCTGGAAGCCGGGAGAGACCATGAATTTCAGGAAGTCGCGAGCGAGATCCTTGTTCGGCGAGGACTTGATGAGGCCGGCGACCTCGATCTGAATATAATGTCCTTCGGAGAAGGCTGCCGCCTGATAGCGGTCGGTCTTGTCCTCGATCACGTGATAGGCCGGCGACGTCGTGTAGGAGAGCACCATCGGCGCTTCGCCCTTGGTGAAAAGGTCATAGGCTTCGGACCAGCCGGGTGTTACCGTCAGGATGCGGCCCTTGAGCTTTGCCCAGGCATCGGCCGATTTGTCGCCATAGATCGATTTTACCCACAGCAGCAGGCCGAGGCCGGGCGTCGATGTGCGGGGATCTTCGATGACGATCTTCTGCTTGGGATCGCCTTCGATGAGATCCTTCATGCTCTTAGGCGGGTTCTTGATCGTCTGCGTGTCGTAGATGACGGCGAAATGGCCGTAATCATAAGGCACGAATACGTCATCCTTGAAGTCGCCGGGAACCTTGAGGGCAGAGGTGTCGACGCCGCTTGCATCGAACAGGCCGGTGTCCTTGGCTTCGTCGACGAGGTTGGTATCGAGGCCGAGGACGACATCGGCCTTGGTGCCGGCGCCTTCGAGCTTCAGGCGCGAGAGAAGCGCCACGCCATCGGTGACGCTGACGTAATTGACCGTGCAGCCGCAGGTCTTTTCGAAGGCGGCTTTCACCTTGGGGCCAGGACCCCATTCGGAGGTGAAGCTTTCATAGGTGTAGATGGTCAGTGTCTTGTCGGCGGCAGCTGCGGGCTGGGCGGCGAAAAACGTCGTTCCGGCGGCGAGTGCCAGGCCGGTGATGAATGACAATAGCGAACGGTCGTGCATGACAGCGCCTCCTCTTTGGTTTCGTCTTGAAGGGGAAAAGGGCGCCATGATTTCGTCACGCGTCTAATCCCTCCGCCGGTGTTAACCGGATCAGGTTCCGCGGGTTGGCCGGTGAAAGCCTCTCAGCCAGATATCCGATAGGACATAAGGCACCCCGTTAGAGCGTCGGCAGATTTAGCCCCGTGACGAAGGGATGACAAGGAAAATGATTCGCCTGTCGATTGCAGGATGGAAAACCGGAGCACTTCCGCTTTTCATTGAAGCGCGAAAACGCTCTTTGGTTTTTCTTACGCGCTTCGGACGGAAAACCGCAGCGCGCTTTTCGCGGAACCCGCCTATTCGGCGGCTTCCGCGATAGCCGTGCTTTCGTGCTTCTTGCTGGCGCTGGGAAGCTGCACGTTTTTCAGCGTGAGAGATGTCAGCAGGCCGAGCAGACAGATGCCGGCGGCAGTCATGAACAGCGGGCTGAAGGCACTTGCATAGGCGTTGGCGACGGCTTCGCGGGTGGCTTCCGGCAAAGCGGCCATCATTTTCGGAGTCAATTGCTCGATGTCGACAACGCCTGAAATAGACGTGCCGACATTGCCGAGCTTGGCGGCGATAATGGCGCCGTAGATGGAGATGGCGATCGAGGCACCCCCCATGCGCGACAGTGTCACGGCACCCGTAGCGGCGCCGACGTCGCGACTGCCGGCGGCATTCTGTACGCCGATGACGGGAACCTGCTGGGCAAGGCCGATGCCGATGCCGTGCAGCAGCATCAGGGCGCCAAGGACCGCGATCGACGTTCCGGCATGGACGAAGGCGAGCGAGGCAAAGGCGATCGTGCTGCAGGTGGCGCTGGCGATGGCAAAGGGCTTGTATCGCCCTCTTGCCGCGATCAACCGCCCGGCGGACAGCGAGCCGCAGACAAGACCTCCGGTCAGCAGGATGAACAGCAACCCGGTCATCGAGGGCGACAGTCCGGTCGTGGTCTGCAGGAACAGCGCGAAATAGTTGACCATGCCGATGGCGACGGCGCCGCTGGTGATCGAGATGATCAACAGAAGCCCGAATGTCGGGTTGCGGAAAAGCGTCATCGGCACGATGGGTTCCGGTGCGCGGCGCTCGATCAAGACCCAGGTGACGGCGCAGATGACGCCGAAAGCGATGATGCCGAGGCATTGCGGCGATAAGAGCGATCCGAAAAGCTCGCTGCCGTCGGCGGCAAGCACGATGCTCGTCGTTGTCAAGGCAAGGACGATCGCGCCGGCATAATCGATCTTCGGTCGACGCGCCGGCTTGCGATAGGGCAGCATGGTGGCAAGGCCCGCCAGCACGATGAAGCCGATCGGAACGTTGACGAGGAAGATCGAGCGCCAGCCGAACAGGTCGCTCATCGTGCCGCCTAGGACGGGGCCGACGGCGCCGGAGGCCATCAGCACGAGGCTGGAATAGCTCTGGTAGCGGGCGCGCTCACGCGGTTCGAAGAGGTCGGCGTTGACGGCGAAGATCGAGACCATGATGCCGCCGCCGCCGAAGCCCTGCAGAACGCGGGCGGCGATCAGTGTGTTCATCGAAACCGCAAGGCCGCAGACGGCGGAGCCGATCGTGAAGATCGCGATTGCCGTCATCATCACATATTTGCGGCCGAAGAGATCGCCGAGCTTGCCGTAGACGGGCATGACGGCGGAAAGGGAGAGGAGATAGGCCGATCCGATCCAGCCGAAGCGTTCGAGATGGCCGAACTCGCCGACGATCGTCGGGAGCGCCGTCGATACGATCTGGTTGTCGAGCGTCGCCATGAACATGGCGGTCATCAGGAACAGGAAGAGAATAAGCCGCCGTTTATGGTCCGCCACGAGCGGCGCGAACTTTGTCTGCATGTCCATGGAGCAAGAAATCCGAGCTTGGCCGGAGCGTTGCGCTATCGAGCGAATGCGCGAGACGCCCGGTCTTCATGGGTAAAACATATGTGCTATTAGCATATAATTGTCAATGGCAGTTGAATGCTATTTGCATGTTTTGTTTCGTCGCGACCTCTGCTATGGTGGAAAGATGACATCTGTGACGAATACACGTGAAGTTGAAGCTCAGACGCCGGCCGAGGACGAGACGTTCCAGCGCATCGGCCAGGCGATGCTGCGCATGCGTTTGCTGACCGGCCGCCGCATGATCGGCAGGCTTGCCATTCGCAATGTTGCCCCGGGACTTGAGCTTTCGCATCTCGATGTGCTCGACGCCGTGAGGCGGGCTGAGGATACGGGCGAAGTGACCGTCGGCACAATTGCCGAATTGCTGCGCATCGATCCTTCGCGGGCAAGCCGCATCGTCGCCGATATGGTGGCGCGCGGCGTGTTGCGGCGCAAGGCATCGCAGGCGGATGCGCGGCGCATCGTCGTGGTGCTGACCGCACTCGGACAACGCTTGCTGGCCGATATCCAGGCGCAGAAGCATGCCGTGATCGAAAGCATTTTCGCCGATTGGTCGCCCGAGGATGTCGAGAATTTTTCATGGCTGTTTGATCGGTATGTCACCGGCTATGAACGCATTTTCCAGGACTGCATGAAGGAAACCGCCGACTGATCAGCCCCGGCGACCCGTTCTCGCGAACGGCGCTCTTCCCTAGGTGTAGGACTTTGCGCTATGGGCTTGGCCCATGAACCAGTCCACCACCTTCACCATCCTGCTTGGCGGCGCTCTTCGTCTGACGGACCGGCTGCGTACGGCCGTCTCCGGTAGCCGCTTCATTGCCGCCGATGGCGGCATGCGCCATGCCATCGCGCTCGGAGCCGAGCCGGAGCTATGGGTCGGAGATTTCGATTCCACGCCAGCGGATCTGCTCGAAGCATTTCCGGACGTGCCGAAGCAGCCCTATCCGGCCGCGAAAGCGGCAACCGATGGCGAGATTGCCGTGTCGGAGGCGATTGATCGCGGGGCCGTGAGGCTTATCCTCGCCGGCGCCATGGGCGGCGAACGTTCGGATCATGCGATCCAGCATCTGCTCTATGGTCTGCAGCTTGCCGAAAAGGGCTTCGATGTGCTGCTGACTTCGGGCGACGAGGAGGCGGTGCCGCTGCCGCCGGGTAAACTGGAACTCGATCTTCCGGCCGGCTCGCTGTTTTCGGTCCTCGGTTTCAGCGATCTGACGGGCCTTTTCATCGAAAATGCCCGTTATCCCCTGCGCGATTTTCATCTGCCCTTCGGCGGGTCGCGCACCATTTCCAACGTAGCGGAAGGCGCGGTTCGCTTTTCGCTCGGCAGCGGCAGGGCAGTCGTCCTTGCCCGCCCTTATGATCTTACCGGAGTCTGATCTTGGCCCCTCCCATTCTGAAACTCGACGACATCTTCCTGAGCTTTGGCGGCGCACCTCTTCTGGCCGGCGCTGGCCTGCAGGTCGAGCCGGCTGACAAGATCTGCCTGGTCGGACGCAATGGTTCCGGCAAGTCGACGCTTCTGAAGATTGCTGCGGGCATTGTCGAAGCACAGTCGGGTGAAGTGTTCCGTCATCCGTCGTCGACCGTGCGCTATCTCGAACAGGCGCCGGATTTCGCCGGTTACAAAACCGTGGCCGCCTATGCCGAAGCCGGCCTCGGACCCGGTGACGATCCCTATCGCGTCACCTATCTCCTCTCGCATCTCGGCCTGACCGGCGAGGAAGACCCGAAGAACCTTTCGGGTGGCGAGGCGCGTCGTGCGGCTCTGGCGCGCGTCATGGCGCCCGAGCCGGATATCCTGCTGCTCGACGAGCCGACGAACCATCTCGACCTGCCGACCATCGAATGGCTGGAAGGCGAGCTGCAGAAGAGCCGCAGCGCGCTCGTGCTGATCTCGCATGACCGTCGTTTTCTTGAGAAGGTATCGACAGCAACCGTATGGCTCGATCGCGGCACGTCGCGCCGGCTGGACAGAGGCTTTGGTCATTTCGAAGCCTGGCGCGACCAGGTGCTCGAGGCCGAAGAGCTGGAACAGCACAAGCTCGGCAAGCAGATCGAACGCGAAGAGCACTGGCTGCGCTACGGCGTGACCGCCCGACGCAAGCGCAATATGCGCCGCCTCGGCGAGCTGCAGGACATGCGCTCTCGCCATCGTGGTCACAAGGGCGCGCTGGGCACGGTGCAGGCGGCGGCGTCCGATGCGCAGGAAAGCGGCAAGCTGGTGATCGAGGCGGACAAGATCACCAAGACCTATGGCGATCGCGCCATCGTCTCGCCGTTCTCGATCCGCGTGCATCGCGGTGATTGCATCGGCCTTGTCGGCCCGAACGGCGCCGGCAAGACAACTTTGCTGAAGATGCTGACCGGCCAGCTGGAGCCCGACACCGGCACGGTAAAGCTCGGCACGAACCTTGAGATCGCCACCCTCGACCAGAAGCGCGAAGAGCTTAATCCCGAGGATACGCTTGCCAATTATCTGACGGACGGTCGCGGCGAGAACCTCCTCGTCAATGGCGAGCAGCGGCATGTTACCGGCTACATGAAGGAATTTCTGTTCCAGCCGGAGCAGGCGCGCACGCCGATCAAGAATCTCTCCGGCGGCGAGCGTGCTCGGCTGATGCTGGCGCGCATCCTGTCGCGGCCAACCAATCTGCTGATCCTCGACGAGCCGACGAACGACCTCGACATCGAGACGCTCGACCTGCTGCAGGAAATCGTCTCTGGCTTTTCCGGCACGGTCATCCTCGTCAGCCACGACCGCGATTTTCTCGATCGCACCGTGACCTCGACGATCGCGCCGGCAAATCCGGACGATCCCGATGGCCGCTGGATCGAATATGCCGGCGGCTATTCCGATATGCTTGCGCAGCGCAAGGGCGCGATCGAAGAGCGCAAGCGCGCTGAAAAGGCCGCCGAGAAGCCGAAGGCTGCAGAAGCGCCGTCATCGTCTGGTGATGCTTCGAAAGGCAAGAGCAAGCTCTCCTATAAGCAGAAGTTCGCACTCGAAAACCTGCCCAAGGAAATGGCCAAGGCCGAAGCCGAGATCGCAACCCGCGAAAAGAAGATGGCCGATCCGAACCTCTTTACCAAGGATCCCGCAACGTTCAACCGTCTTGCGGCCGAGATGGAAAAGCTGCGCGAGAGCCTCACGAAGATGGAAGAGGAATGGCTGGAGCTTGAAATGCTACGCGAGGAGCTGGAGGGCTGAGGCGTCGCCAGCTCATCCTATGCGGGTCCATCTACATCAAGAAAAACAAGTGGTTGCGCTTTGCGCGACCGCTTCATTCCCTGTTGTCGAATTCGATAAACCGTTTATACATTAAGCCATGTTGCCGGACGGAGAGCCGGTTGATACCCCCGGGCCGGCGTGGCCCGTGGCGCATGTTGGGGAAGCTCGAAGAGATCTGATTGGAATTTCGCCGCCAGGGCGAACGGGCTCTTCGTGAAAATTTGCAGGCAAATATCTTGGACGCTTAACGCGGCGGTGCATCTTGCCGTACGCGGTTTTTCGAGGGGGCCTTCATGCCAGTGCTGCCGCGTGCCATTTTGTTCAGCTGTCTCATAGTCAGTTTCTCTGGAGTTCAAGCGTTTGCGCAGAGCGCGCCGCCGGCTCCGCCCGTAACAGTCGCCAAACCCGTCGTTCGCAATGTCATCGATAGCGATGAATTCATCGGTCGCTTTCAAGCTGTCGATGAAGTTTCCGTGCGTTCGCGCGTTGGTGGCTATCTGCAGGAGGTGCATTTCAAGGATGGCACCTTGGTCAAGCAGGGTGACCTGCTTTTCGTCATCGATCAACGACCCTTCATCACGACGCTGAATGAATCGACCGCCTCGCTGGAAGTGGCGAAATCGTCGCTCACGCTTGCCGATGCGCAGTACAAGCGGGCGGAATCCCTCTCGACCACGGGCAGCCAGTCGGCTTCGACGCTGGATGACCGCCGCCGCGATCTCCTCGCCGCACAGGCCAATGTGCGTGGAGCGCAGGCAGCCGTCGATCGCGCCAATCTCGATATGGACTTTACCCGCATCACCGCGCCGCTCAGCGGCCGCATCGACCGGCGTCTCATTTCGGTCGGCAATCTCGTGCAGGCCGATCAGACGGCGCTGACCACCATCGTCTCGCTCGATCCCATCGATTTCTATTTCGACGTCGACGAACGCCGTTTGCTCTCCTACGCCGATGAAGCCCGCAAGAACGGCAGCGCGCTTCAGCAAGGCGGCGGCGGCCTCGATGTGACGGTAACCATCGCCGATCCCAAGCAGAAGCCGTTCAAGGGCAAGCTGGATTTCGCCGAAAACCGTGTCGACAACGAGACTGGGACGATCCGTGTTCGCGCCCGGTTCCCCAACCCGGATCTCATCCTCCAGCCCGGTCTTTTCGGGCGTGTTCAGGTGCAAGGATCCAACAGCTACAAGGCGATCCTCGTTCCGGATGAAGCCATCGGTTCGGACCAGAACCAGCGCGTGGTCTACACCGTCGATACCGCCGGCAACATCACGCCAAAATCCGTTCGCCTCGGGCCGAAGCTCTATGGCTATCGCGTCATTCGTGACGGCATGACCGGTGACGAAACCATCATCGTCAACGGGCTGATGCGGATCCGGCCGGGCGTCAAGGTTGCGCCACAGCTCATCGAATTGCCGCAGCAGGCGACAAGTGACGAGCCGCCGGCGCAGGCCGATACACAGGGGACGGATCAATGAGGTTCTCCCATTTTTTCGTCGACCGGCCGATTTTCGCATCGGTGCTGTCAATCGTGCTGCTCATCGTCGGCGGCATCGCCTATTTCCAGCTTCCGGTGGCGCAATATCCCGAGGTTGCGCCTCCAACCATCGTCATCCGCACCTCCTATCCCGGTGCAGACGCGCAAACCATTGCCGATACGGTGGCGACGCCGATCGAGCAGGAAGTCAACGGCGTCGAGGACATGCTTTATATGTCCTCCTATTCCAGTGCCGACGGCTCGATGTCGTTGACGATCACCTTCAAGCTCGGCACCGATCTCGACAAGGCGCAGGTCCTGGTACAGAACCGTGTGGCTATCGCCGAGCCGCGCTTGCCTGACGATGTTCGCCGCATCGGTATCACCACGGTCAAGAGCTCGCCCGATCTGATGATGGTCGTGCATCTGCTCTCGCCGAACAATCGCTACGACCAGCTCTATATCTCCAACTATGCCCGCACCCGCCTCCGCGACGTCCTCGTCCGACTTGACGGCGTGGGCGACGTGCAGCTTTTCGGCGAGCGGCAATATTCGCTGCGTATCTGGCTCGATCCGCAAAAGCTTGCCGCCTACGGCATGACCGCAGGCGATATCGTTCAAGCGCTTCGGGACCAGAACGTGCAGGTCTCGGGCGGCACGATCGGCGGGCCGCCCGTCTCCGGCACCAACGCTTTCCAATATACGGTGACGACGCAAGGGCGCTTTTCCGATGCGCGGCAATTCCGCTACGTTATCGTCAAGGCGACCGGAAATGGCCGTCTCGTGCAGCTGCAGGACGTCGCCCGCATCGAACTCGGCGCGCAGGATTATGTCACCAACAGCTATCTGAACGGCAGCCCGGCGGTCGCGCTCGGCGTCTTTGCCCGGCCGGGCACCAATGCGCTTGATGCCGCCGCCGATATCCAGAAGACCATGCAGAGCCTGTCGCAGGATTTTCCGCAGGGGCTGGAATATCGCATCATCTACAACCCCACAGACTTTATCGCCGAATCGATCCACGAGGTCTACAAAACCATCTTCGAGGCGGCTGTTCTCGTTGCCATCGTGGTGCTGGTCTTCCTGCAGTCCTGGCGGACGGCGATCATCCCGATCATTGCCATTCCGGTTTCACTGATCGGCACGTTCGCTTTTCTTCTCGCCTTCGGCTTCTCGCTGAACATGCTGACGCTGTTCGGCCTGGTGCTGGCCATCGGTATCGTCGTCGACGACGCCATCGTCGTGGTCGAGAATGTCGAGCGCAACCTCGCACTCGGCATGACGCCGAAAGAAGCGTCGCATGTGACGATGAACGAGGTGGGCACCGCTGTTCTGGCGATCTCGCTCGTGCTCATTGCGGTCTTCCTGCCGACGGCCTTCATTCCGGGGATCACGGGGCAATTCTACCGGCAGTTTGCCGTGACGATCTCGGTTGCGACGGCGATCTCCTGTCTGAATTCGCTGACGCTATCGCCCGCCATCGCCGCGATCGTGTTGCGCCCCCACGACCACAAGAAGTCGAACAATATCTTCTCGCGTTTCGGCCGTGCCCTGGGCGATGGGTTCAATCGCGGCTTCGAGCGCATGAGCAGCGGTTATTCCTGGATCGTGCGCCACATGGTCACGACATGGACGGCACTTGCCTGCGCGCTTCTTGTCTTCGCCGCGCTCCTCGCCGGCACCTGGTATATGGGCAGGATCGTGCCGCAGGGCTTCGTTCCGACAATGGACCAGGGCTATGCCATCGTCGTCGTGCAGTTGCCTGACGGCGCATCGCTGGCGCGCACCAATGCCGTCATCCAGAAGGCGACTGCGATCATCAACAAGACGCCGGGCGTCGAGAATGCCGTTGCCTTTGCCGGTTTCAACGGCGCCACCTTTACCAACGCCTCGAATTCCGGCGTCATCTTCACGCCTTTCAAGCCTTTTGAAGAGCGTTTGAAATCAGGGGATTCGGCCAGCAAGATCATCGGCGCTCTCTACGGCAGCCTTCAGGGCATCCAGGAAGCCTTCATCATCGCCATTCCTCCGCCCTCGATCCGCGGCGTCGGCAATTCTGGCGGCTTCAAGATGCAGATCATGGACCGGGAAAATGCGGATATGCGTCGTGTCCTGCCGCTCGCCTATCAGATGATGGGCGTTGCTGCGCAGAATAAGGGTGTGAGCGGCGTCTTCACGACCTTCTCCGCCAACAGCCCGCAATATTTCCTGGCGATCGATCGCGACAAGGCACGTGCGCTCAACGTGCCGATCCCGAATATCTTCGAAACCCTGTCGATCAACCTCGGCACGTCCTACGTCAACGACTTCAATGCCTTCGGCCGCGTCTATCAGGTGCGGGCCCAGGCCGATCAGCAGTATCGTATGGATCGCGACGATATTCTGGCGCTGAAGGTGCGCTCGGCGACGGGCGCGCTGGTGCCGCTCGGCACGCTGGTCGATATTCGAGACACCACCGGACCGGCGCTCGTGCAGCGCTACAACATGTATGTCTCGGTTCCCGTTCAGGGCAATCCGGGGCCGGGTGTGTCTACCGGTTCGGCCCTCGACATTATGGAAGGCATAGCAAAGAACCTGCTGCCGGCGGGCACGACCTTCGAGTGGACGGAGCTTGCATATCAGGAGAAGCATACCGGCAATACGGCGATCTACATCTTCGCGCTGTCGGTGATCTTCGTCTTCCTGGCGCTGTCGGCGCAGTATGAAAGCTGGATCCTGCCGCTTGCCATCATTCTTATCGTGCCGCTCGCCGTCCTTGCTGCGTTGATCGGCGTGCATCTGAGAGGGATGGACAACAACATCCTCACGCAGATCGGGCTCATCGTGCTGATCGGCCTTGCGGCCAAGAACGCGATCCTGATCGTCGAGTTTGCCCGGCAGGCACAGGCTGAGGGAAAGAGCGCGGTGGAGGCGGCGATCGAAGCCAGCCACTTGCGCCTCCGTCCGATCCTGATGACGGCGTTTGCCTTCATCTTCGGCGTCGTGCCACTGATGATCGCGACCGGCCCGGGCGCGGAAATGCGCCAGTCGCTCGGCACGGCCGTCTTCTCGGGCATGCTCGGTGTGACGCTGTTCGGGCTGTTCCTGACGCCGGTGTTCTATGTCGTCCTGCGCCGGCGGCGCAAGCAGGCGGAGACTGCCGCGGAAGATCCGTTGGCGAACGATGCGGCGGCACAATAACGGCGATTGGAGCGGTTCGGCGTTTCACGGGAATCACTCGACCGCTCCCATCGTTCGCCAGATACCGAAAGCCCGGCGGAACATCCGCCGGGCTTTTCTATCCTTGGCTCAGAGGTGCGGATTGCGTGGCCGATATTTTTTGACCAGCTGCTGGTTGATCTCTTTGGCGCCGGGCATGTTGGAGCTGAGATAGACCGGCGGATTGCCGTCCTTGCAGAGTTCAGCGGCAACGTCGGCGAAGATGGCGTTCAGCACTGTTGTGCCGACAGCCGTCGATGCCGGTCCGACCTTCAGCTCGGTGCCTGGCAGGTCGACCATGGCGTCCCCCGGCGGCAGGCCATTGTCCAGCACGATATCTGCGAGGTCGGCGAGCCTCCTGCGACCATTGGCAATGGCAGCCGAATAGGCGAGCGACGTGATGGCGATGACAGTCGCGCCGATCTCGCGGCCGAAATCCGCAGCTTCGATGGGCGCGGCATTGACGCCGGAATTGGAAGCGATGATCAGCACGTCACCCGGCTGCATGCCGTAGCGCTCCAGGACCGGGCGGATGAGGCCCTCGATGCGTTCGTAGACCGTGCTGATGACGGCGCCTTCATGCAGCATCGCGGATCCGATGAGCACGGGGATTGTGAAAGCCAGCCCACCGGCGCGATAATGCACCTCTTCCGCCAGCATATGCGAATGGCCGGTGCCGAAGATATAGACGCGGCGATCGCTGCGAGCTGCCGCGCAAATGGCGGCGGAAGCCCTGGACATCGGCTCGGCAAGCGTTTCGCGCAGGGTTTCCAGCCGGCCGATGAGGGCGGAGAAATAGCTGTCCGTGACTGCGGTCATGCCGAGCCTCCATTTTGAAGCATTTCCCGGGAAGGCGCACAGCGGGCTTTCCGTCTGGAATGCTTGAGAATAACAAAATGGGGCGCTTCCGCATTTCGAGGAATGGCGGAAGCGCCCCGTTGTTTCAGGCCGAAGGCTGGCCGGCAATCCATGTTTCGGTGACTTCGATGCCGTCGTTGATGTGAACGAGGTCGGCGCGGGTTCCCGGTGTCAGATGGCCGCGATCCGTAAGCCGCAGAAAGCGGGCGGGATAGGAGGTTGCCATGCGCAGCGCCTCCGCCAGCGGCAGTTCAAGCACGTTGACGCCGTAGCGGATGGTCGAAGCCATATCGACGTCGGAGCCCGCAAGCGTGCCGTCGTCCAGCGTCAGCTTCGAGCAATAGCCACCCTTGGTGCGATAGACCGTGCGGCCGTTCAGCGTGAAGCTCGGAAGATCCGTGCCGACGAGCGACATGGCGTCGGTGACGAAGAACAGACGGCCTTCGCCGCGCTTGGCACGCAGCGCAACCCTGAGCGCAGTCGGCTCGACATGGTGGCCGTCGGCGATGATGCCGCACCAGGGCGCCGGATGATCGATCGCGGCGCCGACGAGGCCGGGTGCGCGGTGGCCCATCTGGCTCATGGCGTTGAAAAGATGGGTGACGCCACGCGCGCCTGCGTCGAAACGCGCATCCGCGGCTTCCGCCGTGCAATCGCTATGGCCGATGCTGACGATGACGCCGCCTTCGGCAAGCGCCTGTACCTGCCGCTCGGTCACCTGTTCGGCGGCCATGGTTACCAACAGGGTGCCGATAGCCTCGCGGGCACGGATGAAGGTTCTGACGTCGCTGTCTTCGACCGGGCGCATGAGTTCCGCCAGATGCGCACCCTTGCGGGCCGGCGCCAGATGCGGGCCTTCCAGATGCAGGCCGGCGACGCCGCGATTGGCCTTTACCGCCTCGATTGCCGCCTCGATCGCCGCCGTGGTTGCCGCTGCGACATCGGTGATGAGGGTTGGGAGCAGCGAGGTCGTGCCGTAGGGGCGATGCCCCTCGGCAATCAGATACATGGATTCGGGCGAGGGCTCGTCGTTGAGCATGCGGCCGCCGCCGCCGTTCACCTGCGCATCGATGAAGCCCGGAGACAGGACGCCACCCTTCAACTGGATGGTTTCGGCGTTGCCGGGCACATCGTTGATGCCGGTGATGGCTTGAATGCGGCCATTGCCAATCACGAGCGCGCTGTCTTCGTGAAAGCGGTCGCCATCGAAGATGCGCGCTCCTGTAAAGACCTTGTAGTCCATCACATGGTCTCCGTCACCTTGAGGAGGTTAGCCGGCTTGTCAGGGTCGAAGCCCTTGCGGCGCGTTACCGCTTCAATGAGGCGATAGTAGCAGAGCAGCGATACCAGCGGGTCGAGAAGACCATTGCCGGTGCTGGGCATATGCAGGTTGATGCCGGCAAGCGGAGCCGTCGAGAAGGAGACGGCGGTCGCGCCGAGCTTCTGCAGACGTTCCAGCGCCTGAGCGTTGTTGGGGAAGGCGGCGTCGTCGGGCGAGAAGGCGACGATCGGGAAGCCCGGCTGCACGAGGCGCATCGGGCCGTGCATCAGTTCGGCCAGCGAGAAGGCTTCGGCGTGCAGGCCGGCCGTTTCCTTGGCCTTCAGGGCTGCTTCGAGCGCGATGGCGAAAGCGGGGCCGCGACCACCGGTATAGAGCGAGGAAGCGTTGAACAGGACATCCTCGGCGGCCTTGCCGTCGATGCCTGAGGTTGCGGCCAGTGCTTCCGGCAGCCTGGCAAGGCCGGCAGCGAGCGCCTTGTCCTGCGAAACCGTGGCGGTAACGCCGGCAAGGGCTGCGACCGAAGCGATGAAGGATTTCGTGGCGGCGACGCTCTGTTCCTTGCCGGCATTGAGGCCAAGCACGATGTCGGCTTCATGGGCGAGCGGGCTGTCGGTGACATTGACGACGGCGATGGTGGTTGCGCCGCCCTTCTTCGCCGCAGCCTGCAGGGCAATGATGTCGGGGCTACCGCCGGACTGCGATACGGTGAAGTGGATGCCGCCCTTCAGGTGAAGAGGCGCGTTATAGACCGAGGCGATCGACGGACCGACCGAAGCGACCGGGACGCCGCAGGAGATTTCGAACAGATATTTGAAGAAGGTTGCCGCGTGGTCGGAAGAGCCGCGTGCCGCCGTTGTTATCAGCGAGGGGCGAGCGGAGGAGAAGAGCTTTGCGATCTCTGCAAATGCGGGCTTTTCCTTTTCAAGCAGCGTCGCGACCACGTCGGGCGACTGGCCGGCTTCCGTCAGCATAAGGGATTGGGTGTTGCTCATAGGTCATCTCCAATTCTTAATTCAGTAACAAAATCATAGGCATCGCCGCGGTAATGCGAGCGGGTATATTCAACGACGCGCTGGTCTGCGAGGCGGGAGACGCGCTCGATAAGAAGCGCTGGGGCTCCGGCCTTCACGGTCAGGATCGACGCCGAGGTGGGATCCAGCGTCACGGCGGTCAGCCTCTGCTGCGCCCGCACGGGCTTGAAGCCTCTTGCGGCCAGCGCATCGTAGAGCGACCCCTCGGACACGGCTTCTTCGCCAAGGAACTTGATCGGAACGACGGCGCGCTCGATGGCAAGCGGCTGACCGTCGGCAAGGCGCAGGCGGTCGAGCCGCAACACGGGCTCATCGAGGCCGAGGCCGAGAAGGAAAGTTTCTTCGGGCGATGGCGGGCTGATGGTGCGCTGGAGGATGCGGGCGGCCGGCTCGCGGCCACGAGAGCGCATGTCGGCAGAGAAGGAAGAGAGTCGCCAGAGCGGCTGCTCGATGCGCTCGACATGCTGCGAGACGAACGTGCCGCTGCCATGGCGCGATTCGATGACGCCGGAGGCAAGAAGGTCGCGATAGGCCGTGCGTACCGTCACCCGGCCGATCTGGAGGGCGCCGGCAAGATCGCGCTCGCCTGGCAGCGCCGTGCCCGACTTCAGCAGGCCTTCCTGGATAAGCCCCGTCAATGCCCGTGCCAGCCGCTTATAGAGCGGCCCGCTCCCGGTGCCCTCGCCGAGACCGCGATTGTTCAATTCAGCGATCAAACTGGTTCTATCCATGGATCTTATTTAGAACCTATTTAGAACCAATTTACAAGATGAATCTGTTCGCAGCACGAAAAGAAACGGCCGGGCGTTTGGAGCGCCCGGCCGATGATTGTGAGCGCTGGGCATGCCCGGCTCAGTTCTTGGTGAAGATATAGTCCGTTTCCTGGCGCAATACCTCACCCGGGCGGAGCACCGCATTGGGGAAGCCCTCGTGATTGATGGCATCCGGCCAGACCTGGGTTTCCAGGCAGAAGCCCGCAAAGGGTCCGATCTTTTGGCCGTCGTGACCGGGGACGGGAACGTTGAGCTTGAAGGCGGTGTAGAATTGAACGCCGGGCTCGGTCGTGCGCACTTCCAGCGACACGCCGGAATTGACGCTGCGGGCAAGCACGACGGACCGTTTGGCCGTACGTTCGCTGGAAAGGCAGAAGTTGTGATCGTAAAGCGCCTGTTCCGATCCTTCGAAGCGCTTCATCGGCGACATCTCGCGGAAATCGAACACCGTGCCTTCGACCGAGCGGATTTCTCCCGTCGGCACCTGCTTGTCGTCGGTCGGAGTGTAGTGATCGGCGGCGATCATGATGTCGTGGCCAAGCGTGTCGTCGCGGCCGTCGAGGTTGAAATAGGCGTGCTGGCAGACATTGGCGAGGGTCGGCTGGTCGGTGGTCGATTCGTAGGTGACCGACAGTTCGCCGTTACCGTGCACGCGATAGGTCGCCTGGATCGTGCAGTTGCCCGGATAGCCGGCGCGGCCATCGGGATCGACGATTTTCAGGACGACGCGGTCAGTATCGTGCTCGACGATGGTCCAGTTGCGCTTGGCGATATTGTCCTTGCCGCCATGCAGATGGGTGACGCCCTTCTCGTTGAGTTCCAGCTGGTACTGCTTGCCATCCAGCGTGAAGCGGCCGGCGCCGATGCGGTTTGCGCAGCGGCCGGGTGTGGCGCCGAAATAGGAGGAATGGGCAGGGTAGTCGGCGAAATTGTCGAAGCCGAGCAGCAGGGCAGGCTGGTGGCCCTCAAGCCTCAGATCCTGGATGACGGCACCCCATGAGATGACGTGCGCGGTCAAACCGCCGCCGACGATCTTGACGCGATAGACGGTTTCCCCATCGGCCGTCCTTCCGAAAACTTCCCGCTGCAAAGCATTTTCCGTCATATCAGCTCTTCCATACTATCAAAAAGGCAAGGCCAGACCCTGCCTCCATTCTTCTCGTTCCGCAACCGGTCCGAACGCGAAATTTAGCACGATAGAGCAAGCTTCCTTGAGCTTGCTCTATCGTTTCGGAAGGCCAGCCTGCGCTGCAAATGTGCAGGGCGTACGACAGTCAGCCAGGAGGAGGTGATAAAGCGCAGGCGCTGGTGGTGACGCGATAGCGCACAAATGATATGGACACATCCAGGTGCTTGCTTTGGGCGACGCACCGATAGCAGGAGATTTATGCGCAGAGACTTTATCTGAACCGCGCAAGGCGGTGTTCGTAGCGTCCCGGTTGGACGCTGTCTTTGTTTGCATTTTTTCTGCAGGTCATATCATGAAAAACCTGGATATATCGATCCGCGCCTATCAAGAGTCGACGGACCTCCAAGCATTATCGACCATCTGGTTTGAAGCATCCCTTCACGCCCATGCCTTCATCGGCAGAGAGCGCCTGCTTGAGCAGCGCATTCTGATCGAAACACAATACCTTCCAAGCGCCGAGACCTGGGTCGCCTGCCATCAGGAAAAGCCGGCCGGCTTCATTAGCCTGCTCGGCACCTTCATCGGCGGCCTGTTCGTCGCACCGGAATATCAGGGACATGGCATCGGCAGGCTGTTGGTCGCCCATGCCCTGACGCTGAAAGGCGAACTGCGGCTGGAAGTCTATACCGAGAACACGCAGGCATTCTCCTTCTACAAGAGCCTTGGGTTCAAGGAATTGTCGAGGCGAGCCGAAGACGACGAGGGTCTGCCGTTCGAGAATGCGGATATGCTGCTGAAGGGCTGAAAACAGGAGAGGGCGGCGTTATGGGCCGCCCTCTTCAGCATTGCTTTCGGTTATTGGAATGTGTGGCAGATACATCTGTGGGGCCTTTTGGCTGGCCGCTCTCTAGCTATGCGAAGTCAGCAGCCTGGCAATCTGGGGCGAGACGATCGTGGCGAACAGTTCGGGATCGCCGAGAGCCCTCGCAGAGAGCATTGCTCCATGGACGGATGCCATCAGTATTTGGGCCTCTTCTTCCGGCTGTTTGACCAGGTGGAACAGGTTCGCCCTTGTTCCAGCTTCCAGCACCGAGGTAAGCCATTGCGCAAGGCTATTGAAATGCGCGCGGACGCGGGATGCGACCTCCGCCGGCAGCATTTGCATTTCGCAGGCAAGCATCGCGCAGACGCAGAAGGGCAGCGAGACATCTCGAATGCAGGTCTGCCAGAAATTCACATAGGAATGCAGTTGTTCGGTAGGGCTTGAGAACTGCTCGCGAAGAGAATTCAGACCGGCCTCCGCCTGCTGCCGATAGCGATCCACCAGCACCGAAACCAGCTCAACTTTCGTCGGGAAATGGTGGTGGATGCTGGCCTTTCTGATGCCTATCGCAGCCGAAATATCAGCATAGCTGAACCCGTTATAGCCACCCGCAACGATGAGGGATTGTGCGGTGTCGAGAATTTTTTCGGACGTGGAAGTCGTTGATTTCATGTCGCTGCCTACCTTCTGGTAGGTTGTTTGTCAAGGTTCCAAGGCGTTTCCGACCCTTCACAAAGAGGTGTTTGAGTAGCAAGTTGACTTACAAGTTTTGCCTTCCTACTAGTAGGTAGATTTTAATCTGGAGCCAATCGATGTCAAATAGCGCCTTGAGCCAGTCCCACTGGCTGCGATCCTATTACTTCTTCCGTGCACTCTTCTCCATCGCCTGGATTGCCGCTGCCATTCTCTTTCGCGGGCAACTGGGTGCGACCGCATTCTTGCTCATGATCTATCCGGCGTGGGATGCTCTTGCCAATCTGGTTGACGCCCGGGCAAACGGCGGGCTGAAAGCCAATTCGTCCCAAGCATTGAATGTCGTCGTCAGCACGATCACCACGCTTGCCGTGATCGTTGCGGTCAGCAACAGCACCTATGCCGTTCTGGCGGTGTTCGGTACTTGGGCGATCTTTTCGGGGCTGCTGCAGCTCTACACGGGGGTAAGGCGCTGGCGTCACTACGGGGCACAATGGGTGATGATCCTGAGTGGTGCCCAATCGGCTCTTGCCGGTAGCTTCATGATCAGCCGGTCGCTTGGCATGGCAGTGCCGACGATTTTGGACATCACTCCCTATGTGGGGTTCGGCGCGTTCTACTTCCTGCTTTCGGCAATCTGGCTCTCTGTCGCAACCTATCGCAAGGCAGGCGCATAGACCCTCTCGGACGCGGTGGCGGCCGGGCTGAAGTCGTTGATCAATATAATGCTCAGCGCGACAATTCCCGCGTCGCCTTCTCCAATCCGCCAAGTGTCAACGGGTACATGCGGTCGCTCATCAGGCGGCGGATGATGGAGATCGAGGTCGTGTAGCCCCAGTGGTTTTCCGGCACGGGGTTGAGCCAGATGCATTTACGGAAATGGCCGGTTATCCGGCTGAGCCAGGCTTCGCCCGCTTCCTTGTTCCAATGCTCGACCGAGCCGCCGGGATGGTTGATTTCGTAAGGGCTCATAGAGGCGTCGCCGACGAAGACGACGCGGTAGTCGGGGCCGAAGGTGCGGATGAGATCGGTTGTCGCCGTAATGTCGACGCGGCGGCGGCGATTGTCCTTCCATACGCCTTCATAGAGGCAGTTGTGGAAGTAGAAATATTCCATGTGGCGAAACTCTGATCGCGCGGCGGAGAACAGCTCTTCGACCACGCGGATATGATCGTCCATAGAGCCGCCGACATCGAAGAACATCAATAGTTTCACGGCATTGCGTCGCTCCGGCCGTGTCTGGACATCGAGATAGCCATGCTCGGCAGTGGAACGGATGGTGCCTGAGAGATCGAGCTCCTCGGCGGCACCCTCGCGCACCCAGCGGCGCAGGCGCTTCAACGCCACCTTGATGTTGCGGGTGCCAAGCTCGACGCCGTCGTCGAGATTCTTGAAGTCGCGGCGATCCCACACCTTGACCGCGCGGCGATGGCGCGAGGTTTCCTGGCCGATGCGCACACCTTCCGGATTGTAGCCATAGGCGCCGAAGGGCGAGGTGCCGGCCGTGCCGATCCATTTCGAGCCGCCCTGATGCCGGCCCTTTTGCTCGGCCAGCCGCTCGCGCAGCGTCTCCATGAGTTTCTCGAAACCGCCAAGGGCCTCGATCTCTCGTCTTTCCTCTTCGGTCAGATGCCTCTCGGCGAGCTTGCGCAGCCATTCCTCAGGAATCGTTGTTGCTTCGACCGCTTCCCCCTCGGCACCGCCGCTGATCGCTTCCACGCCGCGGAAATAATCGGCGAAGACCTGGTCGAAGCGGTCGATGAAGCGCTCGTCCTTGACGAGCGTCGTGCGCGCCAGATAGTAGAAGGCCTCGACGTCATAGTCGGCGATCCCTTCTTCCATTCCCTCAAGCAGCGACAGGAATTCCCGGAGCGTGACCGGAACCTTCGCTTCCTTCAGTTTCAGGAAGAAGGGAATGAACAAGCCTCAAGTCCTTTCCTGGCCGATCTCCTCCAGATCATACGGCGTGGTCTGGTAGATCTCGTTGATCCAGTTGCCGAAGAACAGATGCGCGTGGCTGCGCCACCGGTTCTGCGGCGGGATTTCCGGGTCGTTATGTGGGAAGTAGTTGTGCGGCATCTTGATCGGCACGCCCGCATTCACATCCCGGAAATATTCGTCCGCCAGCGAGGTGGAATCATACTCCACGTGATTGAACATGTAGAGCCGGTTGCACTCTTGTTCGTGCACGAGGCAGACGCCCATCTCGCTCGATTCCATCAGGATCTGCAGGCTCGGAACCTTCTCGATGTCGTCGCGGCGCACTTCCGTCCAGCGCGAGACGGGGATGGCGAAATCGTCGGAGAAGCCATTGAGGTAGACGGAGGAGGGCGCGAGATTCTGGTGGCGATAAACGCCGAAAGCCTTTTCCTTCAAGGTGTGCTTCGGCACGCCATGGAAATGATAGGCGGCGGCCATGGCGCCCCAGCAGACATTCATCGTCGAATGGACGTTGGTCGCCGTCCAGTCGAAGATCTGCTTCATCTCGTCCCAGTAGGTGACTTCTTCATATTCGAGCAGCTCGATCGGCGCGCCTGTGATGATGAAGCCGTCGAACTTGCGGTGCTTTACCTCTTCCCAGGTTTCATAGAAGGAGAGCAGATGCTCCTCGGAGGTGTTTTTCGCCTTGTGGGCGCCGATGCGCACCAGCGAGAACTCGACCTGCAGCGGCGATGCGCCGACCAGGCGCGCCATCTGGACCTCGGTCTTGATCTTGTTCGGCATGAGGTTGAGAAGCCCGATCTGAAGGGGGCGGATATCCTGACGGAACGCCACCGTTTCGGTCATCACCCGCACACCCTCGCTCTGGAGGGTTTCAAACGCGGGGAGCGTATCGGGAATCTTGATGGGCATCGTTTCACTCGCCAAATACAAAAAAACCGGCCGCGATCATGAATCGCTACCGGTCCGCACGCGGCCCTTTAGCGACTTGTTTAACGTGGCTGCAAGCCGGCCGGCCAAATCACCACGAGGGAAATTTCATAAACCTGTCATTCCGGCGGGTCAATGGGCAAGCTCTTGAGGGTAAGGCTGTGAACTTGGGTGACTTGAAGATGTTCGGGAGCCTCGGCGGGTTGCCTATCCTTTGCTCGTTGCGCTGTAAGATGGTGGCGAATGGCGGATCGGCAGCCTGAAGCACAGTCACTTGGGTGCAGAGCGCGGGATTGTCATCATTCTGATCTAGACTGTATGCCCACAACGTCTGCTTTCGAGACGCAAGTCGACTTGTAGAATGGAACGAACATGACACTGGATAAGATACTGCCTTTTCTAGGCCATTCTGAACAAGATCCAGGACTGGCCGATCTGTTGGCCTCCGTCGGATTCGACGTTTCCCTGATGCCCGGGCGAGCCCAGCGTGGTGCCGGCACCGGACACTGCGAGCTAAACTCCCTTGGCATTGAACTCGCCTTCGACTTTCATACTGGCTATAAAGCCAGGTTCGGAATGCCCAGGGATGGTGGCAAAGCGATCCTTTCGGCGATCTTTGCATATGGCAAGCCCAGCGGCATGCGTGCAGCCTATGTCGGGCCGATACCGTTCAGCCGTGGTCCGATTCACAATCGCGACGACGCTCTGCTAGAATTCGGTTTGCCTGTGCGGACCGAAGAAGAGGATGGCACTGTCGAATGGGACCAATGGGTGAAAGACGGCGTGCAGGTGCGTACGGAATACCTTGACGACGGCTCCCTTTTTATCTGCACCTACTCGGTCCCCTTTATCAAAACCGTATCCAGTTAGCCCGGCCACGGCAGATGAAGGCAATTCCGACTCGAGTTGGTGGCCCTTACAAGTGCTCAAGGAAGTGCTGCATACCATAGCCGAGGCGTTGCCTTGCCGCGGCGATCGGCAGCCAGAAGAAGCGGAAGCGAATGGGGTCGCTGCCGTCGAACGGCGTCATTTCGAAATGGAGCCAGGTATCCGGTGTTGCTTCGGGCAGGGTGCAGCGGAAATAATGTCTCTGATGATGGTATTCGCGCCCGTCCTTTTCTAAGCGGCAGTCATGAATGCCGAGCGGATAGAGATTGCCCGCCAAAAGCCCGGTCTCTTCCTCGAATTCGCGCGCTGCCGCCAGAACCAAATCTTCGCCATCCTCGACCGTGCCGCCCGGAACCTGTAGCTCGATGGTCGGAAAACCCGGCTCGTCAAAAACAAGCAGATGCCCGTCCCGAACGGCGTAGATCAGAACCTTGACGGCATCCGGCCGCATCATTTCCCTTGTCCGCGCGCCATGAAAGCCAGCCGTTCGAAGAGATGCACGTCCTGCTCATTCTTCAATAACGCGCCATGCAGCTTCGGCAGCGCGTTCTTGGGATCGGCGCGCAGCGTGGCAGGGTCGACATCATCGGCGACGAGCAGGCGGATCCAATCGAGGGCTTCGGAGGTCGAAGGCTTTTTCTTCAGCCCCACCACATCACGGATTTCGAAGAATTGCGTTAGTGCCGCATGCACCAGCGCCTGCTTGATGCCGGGGTAATGCACCTCGACGATGCGGGCCAGCGTCTCCATGTCGGGAAAACGGATATAGTGGAAGAAGCAGCGGCGCAGGAAGGCGTCCGGCAGCTCCTTCTCGTTGTTCGATGTGATGATGACGATCGGGCGGATGGCGGCACGGACGGTTTCGCCGGTCTCGTAGACATGGAATTCCATGCGGTCGAGTTCCTGCAGCAGGTCGTTGGGAAACTCGATGTCGGCCTTGTCGATCTCGTCGATCAGCAGCACGCATTTTTCCGGCGAGGTGAAGGCCTGCCAGAGCTTGCCCTGCCTGATATAGTTTCCGACCTCGTGAACTCTGACGTCGCCGAGCTGGCTGTCGCGAAGGCGCGATACGGCATCGTATTCGTAGAGGCCCTGCTGCGCCTTGGTGGTCGATTTGACGTTCCACTCGATGATCTCGAGCCCGAGCGCTGCCGCCACCTGGCGGGCCAGCTCGGTCTTGCCTGTGCCCGGCTCACCCTTTACCAGCAGGGGGCGTTCCAGCCGGATAGCAGCGTTGACGGCGACCATCAGGTCCTTGTCGGCGATATAGTCGGCAGTTCCTTGAAATTGCATCGGAAGGCTTTCTCAATCTTTCGAGTGCAAGCTAATTGCTGACCTAATTCGGTTCAAGACGCGAAACCGTGTATATAGGAACGTGATCGCACCGATCTGTTGCAAGGGTGGACATGAGGGCGGGTCATGATTAATTGACGGGACGTGCGTCGCAGGGAAGTGCTGATGGCAGTTGAAGCGCAAGCCAAGCCGAATATCCAGGGAAACGAGCAGGTCGGATACGACTTCAGCCTCTTCTTTCGGCTGAAAATGATGTTCTCAGCCTTCTGGAATTCGCCGGTCCGCATCAAGATCATTTCGCTGACCGCGGCACTCCTGGTGATCATCCTGCTCACGGCTTACGTTCAGGTGCTGCTGAACAGCTGGAATGCACCTTTCTACGATTCACTGGCGCGACGCGATATCTCGGCCTTCTTCCACCAGCTCGGCGTTTTTGGCATCATTGCCGGCTCGCTTCTGGTTCTCAATGTCATCCAGGCGTGGTTGAACCAGATGACGGCGCTCTACATGCGCGAGGGGCTGGCGAGAGATCTGGTGAACCAGTGGCTGCAGGCCAAGCGGGCGCTTCGCCTTGCCTCTTCCGGGCTGATCGGCGTCAATCCCGACCAGCGCCTGCACGAGGATGCCCGCAACCTCGCCGAAAGCACCACCGGCCTTGCCATTGGTCTCGTCCAGGCGACGATCCTGCTCTTGAGCTTTATCGGCGTGCTGTGGGAGTTGTCGAGCGGCATGGTCTTCCATTTCAAGGGAGCGAACTTCTCCATCCCGGGCTATATGGTCTGGGCGGCAATCCTCTATGCCGGCTCGGCCTCCTTTCTCAGCCAGTTCGTCGGTCGTCGTCTGGTGCGACTGAATGCCGATCGCTATTCGAAGGAAGCCGAACTGCGTTTCGCGCTCATGCATGCCAATGAGCATATGCCGGCGATCACCATTGCCGGCGGTGAAGAGAACGAGCGCAAGCGGATCAATCTCGATATTTCCGCCGTGCTTGGCGTTATCCGTCAGCTTGCTATCGCCAATACCAACCTCACCTGGGTTTCCGCCGGTTACGGCTGGCTGGTGCTGATCATCCCGATACTGGTGGCGGCGCCCGCCTATTTCTCCGGCGGGTTGACTTTCGGCCAGCTCATGGTGGCGGTCGGCGCCTTCAATCAGGTCAATTCGGCGCTGCGCTGGTATGTCGCCAATTTCGGCCCGATCGCGGAATGGCGCGCGACGCTGATGCGTGTCACCGATTTTCGTCAGGCGCTGACGGAGATGGATGACAAGCCGCCGATGCCGCACACCCTCACCTTCGAAAAGGCTGCCCCCGGCACCATGGTCTGGACCGATCTGGAGGTGTCGACGAAGACCAATGACGAGGCGACGGAAAACGGCTTCCGGATCGCCGAGGGCACCGTCACCATCAATGCCGGCGAGCACATCATGATCAATGGTGATCATGGCGTGAACCGCAGGCTGCTGTTCGAGGTACTGGCACATCAATGGTACAGCGGCGCCGGAACGGTCAGTTTGCCGCCGATGGAAGACATGATGTTCGTGCCGCACGTCCCCTACGTGCCGACCGGCACGCTTCGGGAGGCGATCTGCTTCCCGGACGACAGGGATGCCTATGACGATGCTGCCGTCGATGCTGTCATGGACAAGGTAGGCCTCGGCCGTCTGAAGAGCCGCCTCGATACCCAAGCGCGCTGGGATCGCTTGCTCGATACCGAGGAGCAGAAAGCCGTCGGTTTTGCGCATCTGCTGCTGGCGAAGCCGAAATGGATCATCCTCGACGATGCCTTTGAAGGGTTGGAGGCTGAAGTTCAGGCAAAGGCTTGCGCCATGCTGGCGGACCTCACCGATGCGACGATGATCTATATCGGCCGCTCTGATGCTTATGTGCAGGCGATGTCACCACGCGTTCTGCACATGCAGGCCTTGGCCCCGCACGAGCACAGCACCGAACCAGATATCCCTTCCGAACCCGCCAAAGCCGAAGAAAAGAGCGAGAAAAAAGCCAGCACGCGCTAGTGTAATCCTGCCCGTCGGCACCGACACAGTGATGGGATCCCAAGCCTGCCAAAACGCAAAACGCCCCGTCGCGAGGACGAGGCGTTTTTCATGCAATCTACAAGGCTGAAGCTCAGTCCTTGGCGCGCTCGACGTAGGAATTGTCTTCCGTGGCGATGACGACGCGGGTGCCGGCGTTGATGTGCGGCGGCACCAGAGTGCGGATGCCGTTCGACAGCATGGCAGGCTTGTAGGACGAGGATGCCGTCTGGCCCTTGACGACCGGCTCGGTCTCGGTGATCTCAAGCGTGACGTGGCGCGGCAATTCGAGTGCCAGCGGAATGCCTTCGTGGATCGACAGAATGCAGGTCATGCCTTCCTGCAGGTAGGCCTTCTGGTCGCCCATGGTGTCAACATCGACGACAACCTGGTCGTAGGTGGCCGGGTTCATGAAGTGGAAGCCTTCGCCGTCTTCATAGAGATACTGGAAGTTCACGTCTTCGACGAAGGCGCGCTCGACCTGCTCGGTGGTGCGCCAGCGCTCGGAAACCTTCACGCCGTCGACGATGCGGCGCATGTCGACCTGGGTGACCGGGGTGCCCTTGCCCGGATGAAAGTTCTGAGCGGTGAGAACGACGTAGAGCTTGCCGTCGACGTCGAGAACGTTGCCCTTGCGGACCGAAGAGGCGATGACCTTGACCATAAGACTTCCTTGTAACGCTGCGCTTTGCGTCGTAGAGGGACTGTCTAAATGCTCTCCGAGACGCAGCAATTGTTTGCTTGGGGGCGCAACTACCCTAAATCAATGGAAATTGCCACCCCCCAACGCGGCTTGCGCCCCGAAGAAAGCTAGGAATGAAGCCAACGACGAGCAAAGCGTCCCCCTGGTGGACCCGCAATGTCCATGCGGACCGGCGGCCATTCCTGATCGGCCGTAATGCGATCCAGGCCGCGATGCGCATGTTCTTTGCAAGCAACGATTTCATCGAGGTTGATACCGCGACGCTGCAGGTGTCGCCGGGCAACGAGGCGCATCTCCACGCTTTCGAGACCGAGGCGCTGACGACCGATGGCCGGGCTTTGCCTCTCTATCTTCATACGTCGCCGGAATTTGCCTGCAAGAAGCTGCTTGCGGCCGGCGAGGAGCGCATCGCCTGCTTTGCCCATGTCTATCGCAATCGCGAGCGCGGGCCGCTGCACCATCCGGAATTCACCATGCTGGAATGGTATCGGGCAGGCGAGAGCTATGAAGCCCTGATGGCTGATTGCTCCGCGCTCTTGGCCCTGGCGGCCGAGACTGTTGGCGCGAAGAAGCTGACCTATCGCGGCGCCGAGACCGATCCGTTCCTGCAACCGGAGCGCATCAGCGTCGCAGCCGCTTTCGAGCGCTATGCCGGCATCGATCTCTTTGCGTCCATCGGGCTCGACGGTTCGACGGATCGCGAGCGGCTGGCGGCGGATATGCGCAAGGCCGGTATTCGCTTCGCCGACGACGACCTCTGGCAGGATCTCTTCAGTCGGGTGCTGGTCGAGAAGATCGAGCCCAATCTCGGTTTCGGTCGCGCCACGATCCTCGACGAATATCCGGTCTCCGAGGCGGCGCTTGCCCGGCCGTCGGCACGGGATCATCGCGTTGCCGAGCGTTTCGAGCTTTATGCCTGTGGCGTCGAGCTTGCCAATGCTTTTGGCGAGCTTACCAATGCCGCCGAGCAGCGCCGCCGGTTCGAGATCGAAATGGTCGAAAAGCAGCGCGTCTACGGCGAGACCTATCCGCTGGACGAGGAGTTTCTGGAGGCGCTAGCTGTCATGCCCGAAGCTAGCGGCATCGCGCTCGGCTTTGACCGGGTCGTGATGCTGGCAACAGGCGCCTCGCGCATCGAGCAGGTGCTGTGGGCCCCGGTTGCGGAGTATGACGCATGAACGTGCTGCGTCCGGTCAGGAGTATCGGTGAACTCGAGCGCGCCGGATTGATCGATGCCGATCAAGCGATCGCGCTTGAGGCTGTGGCGGAGCGCTATGCCGTGGCTCTGACGCCAACTGTCACGCGCTTGATTGACGCCGCTGACCCTGCTGATCCCATCGCCCGCCAATTCGTGCCCGATGCGGCCGAGTTGCTGGTTACTCCCGAGGAACGTGCCGATCCGATCGGCGATCATGCGCATAGCCCGGTCGAAGGCATCGTGCATCGCTATCCCGACCGCGTTCTGCTGAAGGCCGTGCATGTCTGCCCGGTCTATTGCCGATTCTGTTTCCGCCGCGAAATGGTCGGGCCGCAGGGCCTGGGTACGCTGGATGGTGATGCGCTTGATGGCGCCTTTGCCTATATTCGCAACCATAGGGAGATCTGGGAGGTCATCCTGACTGGCGGCGATCCGCTGGTTCTCTCGCCGCGGCGACTGGAAGAGATTCTCAGGCAGCTCGCCGATATCGATCATGTGAAGATCGTCCGTTTCCACACGCGTATTCCCGTTGTCGATCCCTCCAAGGTCGATGCGGCATTGATCGCGGCGCTGAAGGCAGGCGGAAAGACCGTTTATGTCGCCCTGCATGCCAATCATCCGCGCGAACTGACGGATGAGGCCCGGGCTGCCTGCGCGCGGCTGGTCGATGCGGGGATCGTGCTGGTCAGTCAGTCGGTGCTGCTCAAGGGTGTCAACGACGATCCGGACGTGCTGGCCGCATTGATGAAGGCCTTCGTCGAAACGCGGGTTAAGCCCTACTACCTGCATCACCCCGATCTTGCCCCCGGCACCAGTCACTTCCGTCTGACGATCGCGGAGGGGCAGGCGATTGTGGGGGCGTTGCGTGGCCGGATCTCCGGTCTTTGCCAGCCGACTTACATACTCGATATCCCAGGCGGCTACGGCAAGGCCGACATTGGTGGAAGTTCGATTCGCCCGGTTGGCGAAGGCTGTTATTCTGTTTCGGATTATCGCGGCGGCGAACACCTCTATCCGCCCGAGGGCTAGAGCCGGTTCTTCCATTTTATACTTTTACTGACGCTATGATTGTTATGAGATTTTTCGAATAAAACGTGGTGGCGAGTTGGCGCGTTAACCTTCTTGCATAAGCCGTCTTCCCGTAAGATTACCGGCACATAATATTGAGATTATTGAATATGTGTGTGTCGACGGCGGTTTGCTTGGTTTATGTTTAGTAAATTTTTATCAAGCAAATGATGAATATAGAATTATTCTACGAAGTATAAGTCGACTGTATTTACCACGTCGATTAGCGGAATGTTCTGTTTTGCCTGTTACTTCTTGGCGACAATAAGACTGCGTAACCACGGTTATGCTTGCAATTGCCAGAAGGGACTGGACTATGAACAAGACGATTCGCGATTTGCTGGCCAAATTCGGTGCGCTTCCCGTTGCTGTCGATCAGATCGAAGACGATGCTGATCTCTATGCGACGGGGCTATCCTCATTCGCTTCCGTTCAGCTGATGCTCGGCATCGAGGAGGCCTTCGACATCGAGTTCCCGGACAATCTGCTGAACCGCAAGTCCTTTGCCAGCATCGCCGCAATCGAAAGAACCGTCGGCATGATTCTGGACGGCAGAAAGGTCGCGTGATGACTGCGGCGGTCGCTCGAATTGAGGTTGGGACGGGCGAGGGAGCGGCAGCACGTGCCGCCCGCGTCGCAGCGATCGCCAGCCAACACGCCGATGCCGTCGATGCTGAAGGCCGGTTCCCACGCGAAGCTGTCGACGCCATGCGCGCCGAGAAGCTGCTTTCCATCCAGATCCCCGCGGCATTTGGCGGCGAGGGTGCTTCCATCACTGAGATTGCCGAGCTCTGCTCGATCCTTGGTCAGGCCTGTGCGGCCAGCGCCATGGTCTTTGCCATGCATCACATCAAGCTTTCGAGCCTGGTCGAGCATGGTGCCGACAGCGAATGGCACCGCGACTTTATGCGCCGCATCGCAGGCGAGCAGCTGCTTCTGGCCTCGGCAACGACCGAAGGCGGGATCGGCGGCAACCTGCGTAACAGCATCTGCGCGATCAAGATCGAGGGCGACACCTGCTATCTTGAGAAGGACGCAACCGTCATCTCCTATGGCGCCCATGCCGACGCCATCCTGATTACCTCGCGCAGCCATGCCGAGGCGGCCTCCTCCGATCAGGTGCTGACCTGCTTCCTGAAAGACCAGTACGAGATCAAGCGCACGGTCGAGTGGAATACGCTCGGGATGCGCGGCACCTGCTCCGACGGCTTCCTGTTCAAGGGCGAAGCGCCGGCCAGGCAGATCCTGCCAAAGCCCTTTGCCGAGATTGCCGCGCAATCGATGCTGGCAAGCTCGCATCTGCTCTGGAGCGGTGTCTGGTACGGAATAGCCGCCGCCGCCGTTTCACGCGCACAGGCCTTTGTCCGCGCCGCTGCCCGCAAGTCTCCCGGCGCGCCGCCGCCGGGCGCGCTGCGCCTCGCCGAAGCCTCCAGCATGCTGCAGATGGTGAAGTCCAATGTGGTCGCCGGACTGAAGGCCTATGAAGAGGCTAAGCTCGATGCCGATCGGCTGTCGTCGATGGCTTTTGCCGTGGCGATGAACAACGTCAAGATTGCATCCTCGGAGATGATCCTGCCGATCATCAACCACGCGATGCTGATTTGCGGCATCATGGGCTACAAGAACGCTACGCCCTACAGCCTCGGCCGCCACCTGCGCGACGCGCATTCGGCGCAATTGATGATCTCGAACGACCGCATTCTCGGCAATACGTCGACCATGCTGCTCGTCCACAAACAAGACACCAGCCTGTTGGGGTAACCGCCATGGATATGCAATCCTCGTTTCTCGATCGTCTTTTCGATTCCGGTCTCTTGATCGATACCGGCGTTGATGGTCTCTATGGCCGCAGCGGCCAGTTCGAAGACGTCATTGCCGCTTTCGAACGTCTGGTCGACAAGTTCGGTGGTGCCGATGGCGCTGAAGCCATCCGCTTTCCGCCCGGCATGAACCGTGCGTTCTTTGAAACCAGCGGCTACATGAAGAGCTTCCCGCAGCTTGCCGGCACCGTGCACAGCTTCTGCGGCAACGAGCTCGACCATATGAGCCTGTTGAAGTGCATGGAAGTCGGCGACGACTGGACGAAGGATCAGCAGGCGACCGATATCGTGCTGACGCCGGCGGCCTGCTATCCGCTTTATCCGACGGTTGCCAAGCGTGGCGCCATTCCGGAAAACGGTGCGCTCTACGACCTGCAGTCCTATTGCTTCCGCCACGAGCCTTCCAAGGACCCGGCCCGCCAGCAGCTGTTCCGCATGCGCGAATATGTCTGCATGGGCAGCGAGAAGCATGTAACTGATTTTCGTCAGAGCTGGATGGATCGTGGTGTCGAGATGATGAAGGCCGTCGGTCTCGACGTGACCATCGATGTCGCCAACGACCCGTTCTTCGGCCGTGCCGGCAAGATGCTTGCCAACAATCAGCGCGACCAGAATCTGAAGTTCGAGCTGCTGATCCCGATCACCTCGACCGCCAAGCCGACCGCCTGCATGAGCTTCAACTACCACCAGGATGCCTTCGGTACGAAGTGGGGCCTGAACTTTGCCGATGGCAGCGTTGTGCACACGGCTTGTGTCGGCTTCGGCCTGGAGCGCATTGCGCTGGCGCTGTTCCACACCCACGGTCTCGACGTCAAGGAATGGCCCGAGAGCGTGCGCAAGACGCTGTGGGGCTGATCGCTTCCATGACTTACGTGTTTCAGGGACTGGATCCCGCCGCCTACAAGCCACATGCGCTGCACGATAGCGAGCGCATGTGGCCCGAGACGAATTGCTACATCGATCTCTGGATCGAAGTACTTTCGACCTTGAAACTGCCGCCGGAAGCCATGCTCGGCTTCACGGTAGGTCAGGATTTCGAAGGCGACCAGTTCACTTTCTTCAAGGTGCCGCTGGAGGATCTGGAAGCGCTCTACGGAGTGCGCTGCACCGAGCTTGCGATCTACGACAAGGTTGAGAACCATGTCGCCGAGCAGATCGGCCGTGGCCGGCTCTGCCTGCTGGAGATGGATTCCTTCTTCATGCCGGACACGCAGGGCGTCGGCTATCGCCGCGAGCACGGCAAGACGACGGTGGCGATCAACCGGCTCGACATGGAAGGCCGCACGCTCGATTACTTCCACAATGGCGGCTTCTTCCAGCTGTCGGGCGAGGATTTCGACGGGCTGTTCCAGCTGCATCTGACGGATGAGGACCTGCCCTTCCTGCCCTATACAGAGTTTGCGAAGTTTCCTGAAAAGGCACCGGCCGAAGCCGCGATCCGCGAGACGGCGCGGCAGCTTCTGTCCTTTCATTTCCGTCGTCGCCCCGGCGCCAATCCGATCCGTGCCTTTGCGGAGGTTTTCCCTGCGCAGGTGGAAGCGATCGCCGAACGGCCGTTCGGCTTCTTTCACAAATATGCCTTCAACACGCTGCGCCAGCTCGGCGCCAATTTCGAGCTTGCCGGCAGTCATTTCGACTGGCTCTCGGCCGATCTGTCCGAAGCGGCGGCTGAGGCACGGAAGATTTCCGAGGCGGCGAAGTCGGTGCAGTTCCAACTGGCCCGCGCCATCACGCGCAAGAAATTCGAGCCGCTGCGCACAGCCCTTGATCCTGCCGCAGATGCGTGGGATGCCATGATGGGCGAGCTCGAACGGAAGCTTTGATCGGCTTCCGTTCGATCGTCATAAGGCTGGGTTATTTCTGAACACATTGGGGCGGGGGAAATCCCCGAAAAATGTCATGGGCGGGCGCTTGGCGGATCTCGGCGGTGCAATGCGGCTGAGCGAAGGATGGAATCTGGTGTTGACGGATGCAGGAACCTGCATCTTGCCGTCAGATGTGCCGCTGACCTCAGGCTTCATTCCGGCACCTGTGCCGGGCACGGTGGCGGAAGCGCTGGAAAAGGCCGGGCGTTTCGACCGGACGAAACCTCAGCCTCTCAACGACCGCGATGCCTGGTACATATGCCGTCTGGTGGATGCTGAGGCCGGTGAGGCGGTTTTGCGGCTCGAAGGGCTGGCGACGCTGTGCGAAGTTTTCCTCAACGGCCAGCAAATCCTCGTTTCCGAGAGCATGTTCGAAGCGCACGACGTCAACGTCACCTTGCTTGGTGGCGACGAGCTGGCGCTTTGCTTCCGCGCGCTGGAGCTGAGGCTTTCCGAGCCCGGTCCGCGTGCCCGCTGGCGGCCGCAGATGATTACGCCGCAGAGCTTGCGGACGGTGCGCACGACGCTGCTCGGTCATATGCCCGGCTGGTGCCCGGAGGTTCACGCGGTCGGCCCGTGGCGGCCGATTTCGCTGTTGCGGCTGAGCGCGCCCGTCATTCGTGATCTCTCCCTGCGGCCGGATTTGCTCGAAAACGGCGAGGGCAGGCTCTATGCCTCGCTTGCGGCCGGGGGCGATATCAATGAGCTGGTGCTGAAATGCGGGGAGACTGAGCAGGCGTTCGAGAAGGATGGCGGCGGTCGCTACACGGCAATCCTGAAAATTCCCGATGTGGCGCCGTGGTGGCCGCATACGCATGGCACGCCGCAGCTCCATGATGTCTCGCTCATCGTCGATGGCGCCGAATACGCGCTTGGAAAGACCGGCTTTCGCCGGCTGTCGGTCGATCGCGGCGCTGATGGCGAGGATTTCGCTGTGATCGTCAATGGCGAGCGGATTTTCTGCCGGGGTGCCGTGTGGACGACGGCCGATATCGCGCGCCTGCCCGGCGGCCGCGAGGATTACGAATCCTGGCTGCGGCTGGCAGCCGAGGCCGGCATGAACATGATCCGCATCGGCGGCACCATGGCCTATGAGACGCCGGACTTCTTCCGCCTTTGCGACGAGCTCGGCCTGCTGGTCTGGCAAGATTTCATGTTCGCCAATTTCGACTATCCGAAGAATGACAAAGCCTTCAATGCCCATGTCGAGGCAGAGGTTTCACAGCTTCTGAGCCGTACCCGCCTCTCGCCATCTCTGGCAATCCTTTGCGGCGGCAGCGAGATCCACCAGCAGGCGGCGATGATGGGCCTGCCCGAGCAGTTCTGGAAAAGCCCTGTTGTCGAGGAGATCATCCCGCCGCTGGTGCAATCGCTGCGACCGGATGTGCCCTATGTGGTCAATTCGCCCTCCGGCGGCCCGATGCCGTTTTCTTCGAATGTCGGCGTCACGCATTACTATGGTGTCGGCGCCTATATGCGGCCGCTTGCCGATGCCCGTCGTGCCGATGTCCGCTTTGCCGCCGAGAGCCTGGCTTTCGCGCATGTGCCGCAAGCCCGCACGCTTGGACAGCATCTGCTGGTTCCTGCAGTCCATAGCCCACTATGGAAAGAGCGCGTGCCGCGCGATCGCGGCGCATCCTGGGATTTTGAGGATGTGCGCGATCATTATCTTCAGGAGCTTTACGGCTTCGAGCCCAACCGGCTGCGGCGGGAAGATCCTGATCTCTATCTCAACCTCTCGCGTGTCGTGACCGGGGAAGTGGCCGAAGAAACCTATGCCGAATGGCGCCGCCATGGTTCCGGTTGCAATGGCGCGCTTGTCTGGACGCTGCAGGATTTGCTTCCCGGCGCCGGCTGGGGCGTGATCGACTCGACCGGGGAGCCGAAGCCGGTCTGGTATGGCCTTCGCCGCGCCTTCCGGCCGGTGCAGGTGCTGCTGATGGACGAGGGCACGAACGGTCTCGACGTGCATGTCATCAATGAGAGCGATGCGGCGCTTGAGCTGACCGTCGAAGTCTCCTGCCTGCGCGATGGCCGTCAGGTCGTCGTCGTCGTCGGTGGTGGCCGCGATCTGGTGCTCGAAGCCCGCAGCAAGCAAAAGATAGCGTGCACTGAACTTTTCGGCGCCTTTTTCGATACGACGTATGCCTTCCGTTTCGGGTCGCCGTCGCATGACGTCACGGTCGCGCGGCTGACGTCCCCGGCAACCGGTACTGTGATCGCTCAGGCCTTCTACTTCCCGCTAGGGCGGAGCAAGGCGTTCCACGATGCCGAGATTGCGGCATTGGCGGTGCAGGAGGGCGAAGATTGGTTCCTCGATCTGAGCAGCGACCGTTTTGCGCAATCGGTACAGATCGATCTCGAAGCCTATCGCGCCGAGGATGACTGGTTTCATCTTGCGCCGGGCAGCAGACGGCTTCGCCTGTATCGGCGGGAAGGCGTTCCGGCCGATGTCATTCCGTCCGGCCAGATCCGTTCGATCGGCAGCCGGCGCATCGTCGAGGTCTAGTCAAGACACAGCAAATGTGGAGCCTATCTCGCCCGCCAGCGGTGAAATAGGCGCCGTCTGCTCCCAAAATAGTCCTATAACGTTACCCCATCCGGGCCAAACAGATGGCAGCGCTCGGGATCGATGTGGATGCTGACGGTTTCGCCGGCGCGGATGCTTTGCTGATCTTCCAGCGCGACCGTCAACGCCTGGCCGCCATGCAGCGTGACATAGAGGATCGTCTGGCCGCCGAGGTGTTCGACGAGATCGACGCGGGCATTGCCGAGCCCTACGCCACGGTCACCGACATTCAGATGCTCCGGGCGCGCGCCAAGGGTGACGGGCTGTCCGGGCTGCAGGCCGCCCAGCCGGCGCGGCAGGCGCACGGTCTGACCGGCGAGGTCGATGACGCCGGAACCGTCGTCGGAGGCGACGATCTTTGCATCGAGGAAGTTCATTTTCGGCGAGCCGATGAAGCCGGCGACGAACTTGTTCTTCGGCTTGTTGTAGAGGTCGAGGGGAGCGCCGACCTGCTCGATCTTGCCGCCATTGAGCACGACAATCTTGTCGGCCATGGTCATGGCCTCGGTCTGGTCGTGGGTGACGTAGATCATGGTGTTGCCGAGACGCTGGTGCAGGCGGGCGATCTCGACGCGCATCTGCACACGCAGTTCGGCATCGAGGTTCGAGAGCGGCTCGTCGAACAGGAATATGTTGGGCTCGCGGACGATCGCGCGGCCGATGGCGACGCGCTGACGCTGGCCGCCGGACAGCTGCTTCGGCTTGCGCTGCAGCAGCTGGGTGATCTGCAGGACCTCGGCCGCCTTCTCGACGCGCGGATGGATATCCTGTTTCTTCATGCCGGCGGTTTCGAGGCCGAAGGCGAGGTTCTTGTAGACGGTCATATGCGGGTAGAGCGCATAGGACTGGAAGACCATGGCGATGCCGCGCTTGGAGGCGGGGACATCGTTCATGCGGCTGCCGTCGAGATAGAGCCCGCCGCCGGAGATCGGCTCGAGACCGGCGATCATGCGCAGGAGCGTGGACTTGCCGCAGCCCGAGGGGCCGACGAAGACGGTGAATTCACCCGGCTCGATTTCCAGGTCGATCCCGTGAACCACCTGAAGCTCGCCATAGCGCTTGATAACTTTCTGCAGCGATACGCTTGTCGCCATGGGCGCTTCCTCCTTGTTGGTTCTGATGGCTCGCGCGGCAACGTTCATGCCGGCCTCCAGCTCTTGTATTTTTTGGCTTCCGGCCCGACGGGGAAGCGGACTTCGGTGCGTGTTTCCGACGATTCGTAGAAGGCGGTGACCAGCTCCAGCGCCTGGCGGGCATCGGCCGATGTTACCGGCAACGGGCCACCTGAGACCAGTGCTTCGTGGAACAGCTTCATCTGTGTGTTGAAGCGGATCGGGATCGGCGTCCAGTCGGCGAGCAGCGCATCGATCTTGGCGGCAATCTCGTCATTGGCCGGAATGATCTTCCAGGGGTCTTGGCCCGGGCTGTAGGGCTCGTGATTGCTTTCAATCAGGACGTTTTCGAAGGCGAGGCGCAGGCGGCTGATCTGTTCCTGCGAGCCGAGCGTGGCGCTGATGGTGGCAAGCGCGCCGTTTTCCATCAGCAGGCTGGCGCTGGCGCAATCCTCGACTTCGATATCGTTGACCCGCGTGGCGACACGGCCGAAGAGGCCTGCGATCGGCCCCATCAGATAGGTCAGCATGTCATGCAGGTGGATGGAGTGCGTCATCAGCACGCCGCCGAGCTCGGTCTCCCACTTGCCGCGCCAGGGCACCGCATAATAGTCGGCGCCGCGCACCCAATGTGTCTCCGACGTGGCGACATAGGGCTTGCCGGCAATGCCCGAAGCGATAATGCGCTTGGCCTTCTGGATGCCGTCGCCATAGCGATACTGGAAGATCGGCATCAGCCGGCCCTTGGCCGTCTTTTCCGCGGCGATGACGGCATCGACATCGGCGAGAGAGCCGACGAGCGGCTTTTCGCAGACGACGTGCTTGCCGGCGGTGAGCGATTGCATGATCAGCTGGAAATGCGAGCCCGGCGGCGTGCAGATGTCGATAATGTCGATATCGGGCATGTTGAGGATTTCTGAGAAATCCTTGACGCGTTTGGCGATGCCGAATTCGTCACCGACGGCGTTCAGACGCTCCTCGTTGAGATCGCACAGAACGGCAACTTCGTAGCGATCGGAGTGAGGCAGATAGCCTTCGATAATGTGCGAGCGGCCAATGCCGAGGCCGATGATCGCGACTTTCTTGGTGTCGGACATAACGCAATTACCTCTGAATGTTCTTGAGCGATGTTGCCTCGGCGAGTGCCTGCGCCTTCAGCGCCAGCTCCATCGCCTTGAAGCAATGTTCCTGGCCCATCGCCGTTTCCGTCCGGTCCCTGATGTCGGCGGCAAGCTGGCGGCCGTAGGGCAGGTCGAAGCCGGTGCAGTCGATATGTTGCATGCCCTTGCGGTCGGTGAGGAAGAGGTGATCGGTGCCGGGGCGACCGGCAACGTCGATATATTTGCGCAGCTCGATCGTGCCTTCGGTGCCGACGATGAAGAGGCGGCCGTCGCCCCAGGTAGAGAGACCGTCCGGCGTGAACCAGTCGACGCGGACATAGCCTGTCACGTCGGGCGTGCGCAGGTGGAAATCGCCGTAGTCCTGCAGGCCCGGCGTATCGGGATTGGCGCGGTTCGACACAGTCGCCGACAGCACTTCGGCTTCGAGGGAATCCGCGAAAAACAGGAACTGCTCGCATTGATGCGAGGCGATGTCGGTGATGATGCCGCCGTAGCGCTTGCGGTCGAAGAACCATTCCGGCCGGGTCGGCTTGCGCAGCCGGTGCGGGCCGAGGCCCGTCGTTTGGATGACCTTGCCGATGGCGCCTGATTTCACCAGCTCGCCGGCCTTGACCGTCGATGCCGTCTCGAAATGCTCGGAATAGAGGATGGAGACGATGCGCTTTGTCTCGGCCTGCACTTTCTTGACATCCGCGAGCTGATCCAGCGTCACCATGCCTGGCTTGTCGAGCATGACGTCCTTGCCGTGGCGCATGGCCTCGATGGCAATGCCTGATCGCTCGCTGGAAATGGCGGCACTGACGATCAGCGCGATCGAACTGTCCTCCAGGATTTCACGTTTGTCTGAGACGCGTTTCGCCTGCGGGAAGCGTCCGGCGAAGATGGCGGCGAGATCGTCTTCCGCGGCATGGAAGGCGACGAGTTCGGCGCCGGCCCGCAGCATGACGTTGACCTGGCCGTAGATGTGATCGTGATTGAGGCCGATGGCGGCAAAGCGCAGCGCGCTCATGCGACATTTCCTTTCATGGGTTTCCAAATTGCGGTCCCAAATCTTGGGTGTCCGGGACCGCGGGGTTCTTAATCAGCGTTTTAGGCCGGCGGTCGCAATGCCGTCGATCAACAGCCTCTGGAAGAAGAGGAAGATCAGGAAGACTGGGATCAGCGACAGGCTCGACATGGCGAAGAGGCTGCTCCAGTCGGAGCTTCCGGTGGAGTCGACGAAGGAACGCAGACCGAGCTGCACCGTGTAGGTATTGATGTCCGAGAGATAGATCAGCGGTCCGAAGAAATCGTCCCAGGTCCAGATGAAGGAGAAGATCGCGGCTGTCGCCAGAACGGGAAGCGACAGCGGCAGCATGATGCGCCAGTAGATGCGCCATGGGCTGCAGCCGTCCATCATCGCGGCCTCGTCCAACTCGCGCGGAATGCCGCGGAAGAACTGCACCATCAGGAAGATGAAGAAGGCGTCTACCGCCAGGAATTTCGGCACGACGAGCGGCAGCAGCGTCTTCACCCAGCCGAGCTTCAGGAAGAGGATATATTGCGGGATCAGCGTGACGTGATAGGGCAGCATCAGCGTGCCGAGCATCAGCGCAAACCAGAAATTCTTGCCCCAGAAGTTCAGCCGCGCGAAGGCATAGGCTGCCAGAGAGCAGGAAATCACATTGCCGATCACCGACAGTACGGCGATGACGGCCGAGTTCCAGACGAATTTGCCGAAGGTAACCTGGCCGCCGAACCAGCCGCGGGCATAGGCGCTGAAATCGAACTGCGACGGGATCAGCGATGCCGTGCCGAAGATTTCGTTCTGGTCCTTGATCGAGCCGGAGAGCATCCACAGCAGCGGATAGAGCATCACGATCGATGCTGCGATGAGGGCGACATGGATGAGGACAGAGAGGAACCACGGGCGTTCGCGCGGTGGCTTCATGTCCTCGGCAAAATGGGTGAGCTTCGCGTCAGTCATCGTAGTGGACCCAATAACGAGCGGAGAGGAAGGAGAAGGTGGTGAAGATGGCGATGATAATAACCAGGACCCAGGCGAGGGCTGCGGCGTAGCCCATGCGGAAATAGCCGAAGGCTTCCTGGTAGAGATAGAGCGTGTAGAACAGCGTCGAATCGATCGGGCCGCCGGTGCCGGATGAAATCACATAGGCCGGCGTGAAGGCCTTAAAGGCATCGATCGTCTGGACCACGGCGTTGAAGAAAATCACCGGCGTCAAAAGCGGCAGGGTGATCTTGAAGAAGATCCGCACTTTCGAGGCTCCATCGAGGCTGGCGGCCTCGTAGAGATCGGTCGGGATCTGGCGCAGGCCGGCGAGGAAAATGATCATCGGAGAGCCGAACTGCCATATGGCGAGGATCACCAGCGTGTAGAGCGAATAATCCGGATTGGAGATCCAGCTTGGCCCGTTAATGCCGAAGGCATACCAGAGCAGTGTGTTGACGATGCCATCGGCATCGAAAATCTGTCGCCACAGCACCGCGATCGCAACGCTGGAGCCAAGCAGGGACGGCAGGTAGAAAATAGCGCGGTAGACCGGCAGGCCCTTGATGCCGCGATTGAGCAGCAGCGCCACGAGCAGCGCGAAGGCCAGCTTCAGTGGCACGGAACAGACGACATAGAAGAGCGTTACCTTCATCGACGACAGGAACTTGTCGTCCGCCGTCGCGATCCGCACGTAGTTGTCAATGCCGACAAGGTTCGGCGACTGCAGCAGATTGTAGTCGGTGAAGGAAAGATAGAGCGAGGCAATCGCCGGCCCCAGCGTCAAGCCGAAGAAGCCGATGAACCACGGCAGAAGGAAGAGATAGCCGGGCGCATTGCGCGCGAAGGCGCCCGGCGCCTTGTAGGTGGTTTCCACGCGCAACGGCGCGCGCGCGCCGACGGCCAAGCCGCCGGCAACGCTCTTGCTGTTTGTACCCACGGTATCAGCCTCGCGTAATGTTTGCTGCTGCCTGTTCGGCGAACTTCGTTCCAGCGTCCTGCGCGCTGGTTTTGCCGAAAGCTACTTCCTCGGCGATCTTCTTCAGCAGGAATGAGTTCTCGCCGGCGCCATTCGGCGGCGATGGCGGGAGTGGTCCGACATGCGGCGTCAGCCGGCCGATATAATCGACGACCTGCTTGCTGACAGCATCCAGACTGGGGGTCAGGAGATCGCGGATTTTCGGGGAGGCGGGGACGCCGCGCTCAAGACCAAGCGTCTTGGTGCCTTCCGGATCCTCCACCAGATAGTTGACGAAGGCGACGGCCGCGTCCTTGTTCGGAGAGGTTGCCGAAACAGACATCAGCATCGAAGGTTTCAGATATTGGCCGGGTTTGCTGTCCGGGCCCGCGACCGGATAGGAGACGATCTCTAGCTTTTCCTTGACCAGGCCCTGAATGGCAACGAACTGGTTGGAATGGGCGTAACTGATCGCCGCCTTCTTGGTCACGAGCATGTCAGTCTCAAGGGTCAGCTGGTCGAGCGCCTGGACGTCAGCGGGCACGCAGGCACCGCTTTTGCGCATTTGACCCCATAGATCGAACCAGTCGGTTGCGTCCTTGGCTTCGAAGGCGAGCTTGCCGTCTGCGGTGTAGAGGGCCTTGCCGCGCTGGCGCAGCCAGCATTCGAAAGCCGGTTCGTTGCCGCTCGCATCGCCCGTGCCATAGAAGCCGCGCCGCTTCTTGGCTGCCGTCACCTTGGCGCAGGCATCGCCGATCTGTTCCCATGTCATAGCATCATGCGGTGGCTCGACGCCGGCTTCGGTCCACGCAGCGGAGTTGACGACGACCATGAAGGAATTCACGCCGAGGCTGACACCGTAGATCTTGTTGTCGACCTTGCCGGAATCGATGTTGGCAGCGCCGAAATCCTCAATCGCCAGGCTCTTGCCCAGATAGGGCGTCATGTCGAGCAGCGCGCCGCGGCGGGCATATTCGAAGATATAGCGATAATCCATCTGGATGAGGTCGGGCGCATTGCCGCCGCCTGTCTGCGTGGCGAGGCGCGTCCAGTAGCTGTCCCACCCGAAGGATTCGCCGGCGATGGTGATGTCAGGGTTCTTGGTCTGATAGGCCCTTACCGCTGCAAATGTACGGTCTGCGCGCTCCTTCGATCCCCACCAAAGAAGGCGCATCGCGGTTGCCGCGTTGGCGCGGGAAAGCCCCATACTGCTTATAGCAAGCGTCGCTGCCATACTGGCAAGCAACTGCCGGCGGTCGATCGTCAACGTCATCCTGGTCTCCTCCCCAGCGAACCGATGATTTACGAACTGCTTTGCATGATATAACTATTTGGTTACAAGTTGGATAGAAACGCGACCGCTGTCAAGCGCCAATCGCATTGCAGTCAAAACGGGGCATGCGGGCGCCGATGGTATCCGTCGTTGAAAGCACCGGTCGGGAAGGAGATCGTCCATGGCAGGCAGGGCGAGACAACAGACTGAAAATAAAGTGCAAATGGATGCCGACAAGGGTGCGGAGAAACGACCGAAGAAGGTGTCGCGCAATCCGCAGCGGACCCAGGAGACGATCCTTGACGCGGCGACGGAAGAATTTGCCGCACATGGTTTCGGCGGTGCCCGGGTAGATGCAATCGCGGCTCGTGCACAGACCAACAAGCGTATGCTCTATCACTATTTCGGCGACAAGGAGGGGCTCTATCTCGCCGTGCTGGAGGCGACCTATGCGACGATCCGCAACGCGGAAAAGCACCTCGATCTCGCGCGCCGTGACCCCGAAGAGGGAATGCGGGAGCTCGCCTTGTTCACCTGGCAGCACTTCCTCGCACACCCCGAGTTTCTAAGCCTGCTTGCCACCGAAAACCTGCATAAAGCGCATTATCTGCAGCGATCGGAAAAAGTCTCCGCCATGCATTCGCATCTGATCGACGAACTTGCGGACGTGCTGCGCCGTGGCGAGGCGCTCGGCATTTTCCGGCCGGCGGTCGATCCGATCTCCGTCTACCTCACAATCGCGGCGCTTGGTTATTTCTATCTGTCGAACCGTCATACGCTGTCGACGATTTTTGCTCGCAAGCTGACGGCGCCGGATGCGCTGAATGCCTGGGGCGAGCATATTGTTGCCGTGACGCTCGCTTCCATTCGGACATAGACTGCCCGAAATATCGGACTTCCGAGAAATTTCCGAAAGGCGATTGACAAGTCCGGAGGTAACGCGCGATCTTGTAACTATATGGTTACATTGCTTGACTGGCCAAGCATTTGCTTTTCCTGATTCTGAAGGGAATCGGGCATGGAGGAGATAGCGTGAAATCCGTTGGCTGCAATGCGACCCGGCTGGAGATTTGAAGAACCGCTTCTGCAACGAACGACCCTTCACCCCTATGCGAACAGACTTGCCTGACAATCACGGGAGCCGACTAGCATCATGACCGATCCATTGAAAATCAGGCTTGTCGAGGCTGAAGCGTTCGAGCGCCCGGTCAAGCTGCGGCTGCCCTTCCGCTTCGGGGCGGCGACCTTGCGCGAGGCACGGCAGATTTTTCTGCGCGTGCGCATCGAAGACGCGATGGGGCGCTCTGCCGAGGGGATGGCGGCCGAGCTGATGGTGCCGAAATGGTTCGACAAATCGCCCGAGCTTTCCAATGCCGACAATGAAAACCAGCTGCGCCGTTCGCTGCTGCTGGCGCTCGATGCGCTAAAGGGTGCGGGGACGGGAGCGGCTTTCGGCTTGCATGCGGCAGTCGAAGCCTCGCATCATGCGCGGGCGGCGGCTGAGAAGCTGAACGGCCTAGTTGCATCCTTTGGCCTGGCGCTTGCCAACCGGGCCATCCTCGATGCGCTCTGCCGGCTTGAAGGTCTGACCGTTGCGCAGGCGATCAAGGCCAACCGCCCCGGCATGGACGCGTCCACCGCGCGTGACCTCGCAGGCTTCGATCTCTCCGGCTTCCTCGCGAGTTTAGAGCCGGCGGCGCGCCTTGCGGCGCGCCATACCGTCGGGCTGGTCGATGCCATCGTATCAGGCGATATTCCGGCAAGCGAGCGTCTGAATGACGGCCTGCCGGAGAGTTTCGAGGAGGCCATCGACGCCTATGGACTGACCTTCTTCAAGGTCAAGGTTTCCGGCGTTGCCGATGCCGATATCGATCGTCTCTGCCGCGTCGCCGCCGTCATCGATGCCAAGGTTCCGGCCTACTCCGTGACGCTTGACGGCAATGAGCAGTTTTCATCCGCCGAGGCGGTTGCCGATCTGCTGACCCGGGTGAAGGAGGAGCCGAGACTGGCACGTTTTGCCGGCTCTATCCTGTTCGTTGAACAGCCGATTGCCCGCGCTCATGCCTTCGAAAAGCCGGTCAGGGCGCTGGCCGGTTTCAAGCCGGTGGAAATCGACGAATCCGACGCCGACATCGATGCCTTCGTCACGGCGAGGGCGCTCGGCTATACCGGCATTTCCTCAAAATCCTGCAAGGGCTTCTATCGCTCGCTATTGAACCGGGCGCGCGTTGCCAAATGGAGTGCTGAAGACGCCATTCCCTATTTCATGTCGGCGGAGGATCTGACGACGCAGGGAGGCCTTGCCGTGCAGCAGGATCTGGCGCTCGCCTCCCTGATCGGCATGACCCATATCGAGCGCAACGGCCATCACTATGTCGATGGCATGGCCGGCGCGCCTGAAGCCGAGCAGGCGGCCTTTGCCAAGGCTCATTCCGATCTCTATCGCGTCAGCAATGGTCGCACGCGGCTGCGGATCGAGGCCGGGCAGCTAGCGATCGGTTCCGTCATCGGCGCCGCCGGCCTCGGCTCTTCGGTCTCGCCGGACTGGGCGGCGATGGAGAAGTCGCCGACCTAGATTTTGATCAAAGTTATGAGCGTCTCGCTCAGATAAATTCAGGCCGCCAAGGCCTCATCATCGCTGTTTGCAGATTCTGGAGGAGCAGATGCAGTCATCGAAGAAACGCTACGTTCTGGTCGGCACAGGCAATCGCGGGGCGACCATGTGGGGCAAGGAGCTGGTCGAGGGCTGGAGCGACGAGGTCGAGCTTGTGGCCGTCTGCGATCTCAATCCCATGCGCGCGAAGCGGGCGCTGGAATATATCGGTGCCTCGGTGCCCGTTTACACCGACTTCGACGAGCTGCTGCGGACGGAAAAACCGGATCTGGTCATCGTTTGCACCCGCGATTCCACCCACGACGATCTGATCGTCAAGGCGATGGAAGCGGGAGCCAATGTCATCAGCGAGAAGCCGATGACGACGACCGTCGACAAGATCAAACGCATCCTCAATGCCGAGGCGCGCACCGGCAAGCGGCTGGATATTTCCTTCAACTACCGTTTTGCGCCGACCTCGGCGAAGATCAAGGAGCTGATCAATTCCGGCGTCATCGGCGACGTCACGTCAGTCGATTTTCATTGGTATCTCGACACCAGCCACGGCGCCGATTATTTCCGCCGTTGGCACGCCTTCACGGAAAATTCCGGCAGCCTCTTCGTTCACAAGGCGACACACCATTTCGATCTTCTGAACTGGTATCTGGATTCCGATCCGGAAACGGTGGCCGCCTTTGCCGATCTCAAGCACTACGGCCGCAAGGGACCGTTTCGCGGCGAGCGCTGTCGTACCTGTCGGTACAAGGACGAGTGCAACTATTATCTCGACATCAGCGCCACGCCGCTGCTCGAAAGCCTCTACGAGGATCCGTCCGCTGTCGACGGCTACGTGCGCGATGCCTGCGTCTTCCGCGAGGATATCGATATCCCTGATACGATGGTCGCTTCGATCCGCTATCGCAACGGCGTCAACGTCTCCTATTCCCTCAACACCTATATGCCGATCGAGGGGCATCATATCGCCTTCAACGGCCATAAGGGGCGCATCGAGCTACGCCAATACGAGAAGCAGAAATGGACGACGCCGCCTGCCGACGAGATCGTCGTCATGAAGAACTTCGGCGATGTCGAGCGCATCTGGGTGCCGCATTCATCCGGCGGCCATTATGGCGGCGACGACCGGCTGCGCAATATGCTGCTACGCTCAAGGCCGAACGATGAACTCAAGCAGCGCGCCGGCTCGCGGGCAGGGGCAATGTCGGTCTTGTGCGGCATCGCCGCTCTGCAGAGCAGCCGCACGGGCCAGCAGGTATCGGTCGCCGACATATGGGGCGCGGATGGCGGTCTCAATCTGCTGGAGCCGCGGCCTTGAGGCCACGGCTCATCAATCTTCCGGGAGTTTTCCTGAACGGCGTTGGGATCAGTTGCAGCTTGGAAGCTGCTGCGCATAGATTCTCGTCATGCCGTTGAAGCGCTTGGCGCCGGCCAGCGCGGTCGAATTGCCGCGCCACGATCCCTGCAGGTAGCCCTTCGCGCCCGAATAGTAAGCGAGGTACAGGCTGTAGGAATCGTTGAGCGGAATGCCGGTCTGCAAGTGGGTCTGGTAGTGATACCAGCCGACGAAATCGATGGCGTCGGCAAAGTCGGTGCGGCTTGCGCCCCAGTTGCCCGTTTCGCGCTTGTATTTGTCCCAGGTGCCGTCGAGCGCCTGCGAATAACCATAGGCCGTCGTCGGGCGCTTCCACGGAATGAAGCCGAGCAGGTAGCGTCGCGGCGGCCGGGCGCGGGGCCGGAAGCCGGATTCGGTGTAGATCGTCGCCATTAGGATCGGTACCGGCACGCCGTATTTGCGTTCCGTGCGGTCGGCGGCGCGCTGCCAGTTGTTGAACCAGCCGTCGCGTTGATCGAAGATCGCGCAGATGTTGCGGGTGTGATGGGGTGCGGTCGCACAGCCCGCCAGCACGCCGAGCAGCATTACAGCCAGAATGGAAAGGACGCGGGTACGCATTACTAGAACCTCTTCATTGCTGCGCCGCGCGTCTTTCGGGCGTGCAAAGGACGCAGCAACAACTTTGTTGGCGCATGATCCTTTGCAAAAAATTCGAAGCCGAACTTTTTGCGGTCATGCGCATCGAGATTGCTAGCGCGGAATGATTAAAAACGAGTTGTTTGCCTGTGCCGAAATGGGGCGATTTCAGGGAGTTTTCGTGGATCTGCTGCGGCGCGTCATGCCATGCGCGCCATGTCCTCGCGGCGGATCTCGTAGAGCAGCGGTTTGCTCTCGATGAAGCGAATGGCTTCGTCGACCGCCATCTCGCCGAGGCGGGTCCGTTCCAACCCGACGGCACCGGCAATATGCGGCGTCAGAAAGACATTCGGCAGATCATAGAAGGCCGACACCGCCTCCGGAATTTCCGGATCGGTAACGTCAATGATCGCGTCGATACGGCCGGTCTTCAGCACGGCGATCAAGGCAGCCTCATCGACCAAAGCACCGCGTGCCGTATTTATGAACGTCGCTCCCTCCTTCATGAGCGAAAGGCGGTGCGCGTCGATCATGTGTCGTGTTGCGGGCAAGGACGGCGCATGCAGCGAAACGATGTCGGCCGATGCCATCAAGCTGTCCAGTTCAGTCTTCTCGACACCCATCTGGGCGGCTTCCGCGTCGCTGACCATGGGATCGTAGAGCAGGACACGATAGTCGAAGGGCGACAGAAGCTCGATCACTCGACGACCGATCCGCGAGGCGCCGATGATGCCCACCGTGCGGCGATAGTTGCCGATGGCGTCCGCCTGCATTGCCAATGTCCGCGCGCGATTGCGGTCGGCAACGTAGAAATTGCGGAACTGAAAGATTTTCTTGCCGGCGAAGATGATGGCGGCAAGCGTAAATTCGGCAACCGGCAGCGCATTGGCTTGCGCGGCATGGCTGACCAATATGCCGCGATCGAACAGGCTTTCCCCGAGCAGGCCCTTCACGGTGCCGGCGGCATGGACGACCAGTTTCAGATGTGGTGCGCGAGCCAGTGCGGGAGTATCTATCGTCGGAGCGCCCCAGCCGGTGATCAGGATCTCGGTCTCTGCCAGGAGCTTTGCAGCGCGCTCGTCGTCGAAGCGTTGCATCGGCGCTGCATCAAGCACGCGACCCACCGTATCGAGGCGCTCAATGAGCGCATCCGGGAGGACGTGCTGCGTGCGCGATGGCTGCATGGCAAGGGCGATGGCCGGACGGCCGGAGGCAAGTTGCGTCATGGCAGGCGACCGGGCGCTTCGATGGCGCTGACTGTAATGCCCTTATTCTGAACAAGGGCGCGCAGGGCATCGATGTCGGGTTTGGCTGGCGGTCTGGTCCAGGCGTGATCGACAGCCGCGGGATCCTTCTCCGCAAGCACCGCGGAGACGAGAATGGTCTCTCCTGCCGGAATGGCGCCGCGCAGCTGGGGCACCAGTGTCTTTGAGGCGATGAGGTTGGTGTTCGGCGGCGCCTTCTGTGCCAAGCCCTCGCGCCTGATCGTCGAGCCGAGGTCGATAATGCCGGTGAAGTCTTCTTCGCCGATAGCGTAGGCAGAGCCGCTTACGGATGAGAGCGTGTCGGCTTCGAGATCACGCCGTGCAATGGCAAAGCCGCCTTCCGCCGTCTGCAGTGGCCGTGGCGTGCTGATCCGGTGCAGGCGGACATGCCACGGTGCGGCGGGGACGAGCCATGTCTCCACGGTCACATCCGGATAGGGCGACCACTTGGCGTAGAGCGTATCGCCGGCGAGCTTGGCGTCCTCGTTGGTTTCGCGCACGCGGTAATGCAGGCCGTCATCACTGAAGGCAAGCATGCTGTCGAAGGCGCCGCCGGCGAAGATGCGCTCATCGCTTTCGACACTGAAGCCGTAGCGGGCGGAATAGGCGAATTTCGAGTATTTCTCGGCGCCGAAGCGCATCTGCTGGTTTTCCTGACCGGAAGAAAGCGCGACGACATCTGCCTTGCCGCGCATCAGCACCATGCCGGGATGCTTTTGCGGGATGATAGCCGGCTCATTTTCCGGCAACGTCTCTTGCGCCGTCCAGAATAGATGCGTTTCCGGGATTGCCAGCGGCAGGAATGCCTTGAAGGCCCAATAGGGCGAGCCGGCGGAATTGTAATTCTCCGACATCAGCAGATTGGGATAGGCAAAGCCGATCGGCAGCGTGCCGTCGCGATGGGCGATCGGCTTGTCTGCCCACCAGCGCAGATGCCGGAGGCAAAGGCCCTTGACCTCGCCCCAAGGTAGGGCCTCGACATCGGCAAAGGCGAGCGCCGACCAGAAGCCGGCGCAGGCGAAGCGGTAGGTCAGGCTGCGGCCGAAGGGGATCGTCGCGCCATCGGACGCGAACCAATGGCGGAAATCCTTGGCAAATAGTACGGCGCGCTCGCGATAGCGCTTGGCACGGTCGTCATCGACCAGCTTGGAATAGATCAGCCCGTAGAAATGCATGGCAAAGGGAATGTAGTGATCGATGCGCCGGACATCGCCGTCGCGATACCAGCCGTCATCGATGTAGAAGCCGTCCAGCTCGTTCAGATAGGTTTCCGTGAGGCTGCGGTCGAAGGAGGCACCGAGCCGGTCGAGCGCGATATCGACGAAGATGCGGAAGAATTTCCAATTATTATCGGCGTAATCGAAGGTGCGGGCGTGCTTGAGATAGGTGACGAGATTGTCGCGTGCGCGCTGATCGAGCGGCTCCCAGATCTTTTCCGGTACGAGGGCGAGCGCGAAGCCGAGAGCTGCAAGTTCGACCATGCGCTGGTCGCGGCCGTTCACCGTGCCCCAATACTCCGGGTGCCTGGGGTCGACGCCATTGGCAAGGCCTTCGGTATAGCGGTTCCAATGTTGGAAGTCGCCGCCGCCGGCTCCCAGCGGCGCGAGACCCCATAGCGGGCGGGCAAAGCCTTCAAGGTCGGCCGCCGCCCGATCGAAATGCGCACCGGCGCCGTCGATGCGAACGCGGGCATTGCCTTCGGAAAAATAGGGGAGCAACGGATCGAACAGGTCGGTCAGCGCGCGGCGCATGTCGGCGAGATTTGCAAGCGGGTTGCCGGCGAGCGGATTGGAGCTGACGGGGTCATAGATCATCGTTTCGGCTTTCTCGATCGTTTCCGCGGCGGGATTGGGCTTCAGGTTTCGGGTGGCAACGTGCCGCCGGCGATCGGTAGGACGCCGTGGCAGATCTGGCGGGCCGGCGCCTCGCGATCGCGGAAGCGGGCGATCATCAGGCCGATGGCTTCGCGGCCAAGGGCCGCGCGGTCGACGCGCATCGTCGCCAGCCGCGGATTGGTCATCAGGGCGCAGGGCAGGTCGTCGAAGCCGACGATGGCGAAATCTTCGGGTACGCGCAGGCCCGCCTCGATCGCCGCGTCGAGCACGCCGACGGCGATGAAATCGTTCATGCAGAAGGCAGCGGTATAGCCTTCGCCCGCGGCCAGGATCGACGCCGTCGTGTCATGGGCTTCCTGGCTTGAGCTGCCGCGGAAATTCATCGGCACGATGCGGCCTTCTGCGCCCTCCATCGAAGCGATCGCTGCCTCGAAACCGCGAATACGTTCGCGGATCGTCTGGCGATGCGAGCCGGTCAGATGCAGGATGCGGCGGTGGCCGGCATCGAGCAGGCGACGGGTTGCGTTATAAGCGCCGAAGAAATTCGAGGGCGAAACACCGTCGAAGCGTAGCTTCGGGTCGGTGCCGTTGACGAGCACGGTCGGTGTGCCGCTTGCGTCGAGCCACCGGCATAAGTCTTCAGAAGGGTCTATGCCGACAAGAAAGAGGCCTTCGGCGCCGGCTGTCTGCAGATATTCCTTCACCAGATCGGGCTCCGTCCGCGACTCGCGAACGAGGCGGATATCTAAGCGCATGCCGCGCTCGGCTGCTCCGGCCCGCAAGCCTTCCAGAATGCCCTCGTAGAAGACGCTCAAGCCTCCGGTGACGCTGTCGCTGGCAATCAACGCCAAGCCGCCTGATGTCGTTTCAGTCGCTGTCTTCAGCGGGTAGCCGAGGTCGCTCGCCACCTTGAAGATATGCTGGCGGATCGTCTCGCTGATGCCGGGCTCATTGGTGAGGACCCGTGATACCGTCGAGACGGAGACGCCGGCTGCGGTCGCAATATCGGCCTGTCTGATGCGTTTGGTGCGAAAATCGTTCATGTGCAAAGATTATGCAAAATCATGCAAATTTGCAATAGAAAGATTCTTTATTGCGTAATGCAATGAAGTTGCATATCTTTGCCGCACTTCATCCGCCGAGGCGTCGGGGAGATCGCCGTGGATGACAACGCAAGAGAAGGAGGAATCTCATGCGCATGAATCGCCGTTCATTCATGATTGGGGCTGCGGGAACCGCGGCTGGTCTCGCCTTCGGGGGAGGAGCGTTGCCGGCGTTTGCCGACACGACGCAGCTGCGCGCCATGTGGTGGGGGTCGCCCGATCGCGGCAAGCGCACTGTCGCGGTTGCCGAACTGTTTCACAGCAAGAACCCCGATCTTTCCGTTATCGGTGAAAGTCTCGGCGGCGACGGCTATTGGGCCAAGCTCGCGACAAGCATGGCCAGCCAGAACATTGCGGATATCTTCCAGCTCGAGCCGAGTACGATTTCGGACTACTCCCAGCGCGGCGCCTGCCTTCCGCTCGATCAGTTCGTGCCCTCGACACTGAAGGTCGATGCGTTCGGCAAGGACATGCTGAAGCTGACGACGGTCAACGACAAGCTCTATGGCGTCGGCCTAGGCCTCAACTCCTTCACGCTTCTCTATGATGAGGACATCTTCAAGAAGACAGGCCTGACGCCGCCCGGTCCGACGACGACCTGGGCTGAATATGCCGATCTCGCCGTCGAGATGACCAAGGCTGCCGGCAAGCGGGCCTATTGGGGCGGCCCCTACGGCGCGCGTTATAACTATGTGCTCGACGCGTGGATGCGTCAGCGTGGCAAAAGCCTCTTCACCAAGGAAGGTGAGCTTGGCTTCGGCGTCGATGACGCCAAGGAATGGTATTCCTACTGGGAAGAACTGCGCAAGCGCGGCGGTACGGTGCCGCCGGATGTGCAGACGCTCGATCAGAATGTTATCGAAAGCAACTGCCTGGCGCTTGGCAAGTCCGCCATGGGCATGGCTTATTCCAACCAGCTCGTCGGCTATCAGCTCGTGGTCAAGAGCAAACTGGCGATCACCATGTTGCCGCGTGAAAAGAAGGACGGCCCGTCCGGTCACTACTATCGCCCGGCATTGATCTGGAGCGTCGGCGCCACGAGCAAAAATGGCGAGGCGGCAGCAAAATTCATCGATTTCTTCGTCAACGACATCGAGGCCGGCAAGATTCTCGGTGTCGAGCGCGGCGTGCCGATGTCTCCGAGCGTGCGCGCAGCGATCCTGCCGCAACTCAATCCCACGGAGCAATTGACGGTGAAATATGTCGAGCTGCTGAAAGACCAGGTGGGCGACTATCCGCCGCCTGCCCCGATGGGGTCTCAGGAATTCGACGGCAATGTCATGCGCCCCGTTGCCGATCAGCTTGCCTTTGGCAAGATCACGGTCGCGGAAGCCGCGCAGAAGCTGGTGGATGAAGGTAAAGCGAAGCTGAAGCTCAAGAAGAGCTGAGTGTGGGGCGATCCAGGTTCTTTGATTTGAGGGGGCGTTAGCGCCCCCTTTTTGAATTCCACCGGCAACTTCTCAATCTTTACCGCGCGGCCCAGTTGGCGCCACGGCGGAAGATGGTCTTCATCTGCGGCACGGCGAACTCTTTTGCCTGATGCCCGAGCGAGGAGTAGAAGACGCGGCCCTTGCCGTATTTACGCTTCCAGGCGACTGGCATGACGACGCCGTCGATCCAGTAGGCATGGTCGCCGGTGAAGGTCGTGGTTGCCAGCACCTCGTTCGACGGGTCGACATGCATGTAATATTGCTCCGACGTGTAGGGGAAATCGGTGATCCCCTCCATGATCGGGTCGTCCGGGCGCGTGATATTGACCGTATAGTCGATGATATTGCCGGGATGGGCGACCCACTGGCCACCGATGATGAACTGGTACTCGACGCTTTCGCGGAACGAGTCACCGGCGCCGCCATGATAGCCGGCTATGCCGACGCCGCTTTCGATCGCGGCGGCAAGGTTCTTGACCTCTTCCTTCTCGATCTTCGACATGGTGACGATCGGCACGATCAGGCTGAGATCGTGGATCGAAGGGTCGGCAAAGGCCTCGGTGCTGTTTTCGAGGTAGACCTTGAAGCCGTCTTCTTCCAGCATGTCGCGGATGATATGGGCGCATTCCTGCGGTTCGTGGCCGCTCCAGCCGCCCCAGACGATAAGTGCTTCACGCATGATGATCCTCCTGGAATTTTGAGCTAGCGGCCGATCTGCCCATCCACGAGGGATTCGGACAGAGGGGCCGGACGCTCCGTTTGCGTCGTGATGGTGACCGTGCGCCCGCTGTCGGAAGCCGTCTGAAAGGCTTCCATGACCTCGAGCACATGCAGCGCGAGGCTGCCGTTGGCGCGGTGCGGGCGGTTCGAGCGGATGGCATGCGCCATGTCGGCGACGCCGAGCGAGCGGTAGTTGCCATCGGCATAGGGTGCGGTGATCTCGCGCTCGGCGAATTCGCCGCCCTTCTTCAGAAACTCCACCGGGCCGCCGAAGCGGTTCGGATCGGGCACGATCAGCGTGCCCTCAGTGCCGTAGACTTCGAGCGGCACATGCTTGTGGCCGGCGACATCAAAGCTCATGCCGATCTGGACGACGGCACCATTGGCAAAGGCCATGACGCCGGCGACATGCGTCGGCACATGCACGGGGATGTGTTCGCCGTTGCGCGGCTCGCTGGTGATGATGCGGTCCTTGCGCGGCGTAACGGTAAAGCCGGCGACCTGGGAAACTGGGCCGAGCAGGTTGACGAGGTCGGTGATGTAATAGGGACCCATATCGAGCATCGGGCCACCGCCGACTTCGTAATAGAAAGCCGGATTCGGATGCCAGCGCTCATGGCCGGGGCACATGAATGTGGCGGTGCCGCCGACCGGGATGCCGATCGCACCTTCATCGATGATGGCGCGGGCCGTCTGGTGGCCGCCGCCGAGGAAGGTGTCGGGTGCTGCGCCGATGCGCAGGCCCTTGGCGGCCGCTGCATCCGCAAGCTTCTTGCCTTCGGCAAAATTGATGCCGAGCGGCTTTTCCGAATAGGTGTGTTTGCCGGCATCCAGCGCCTGCAGACCGACGGCGACATGCGCCTTCGGAATGGTCAGGTTGACGATGATTTCGATCGAGGGGTCGGCCAGTAGCGTCGCAATATCGACGGCCTTCAGGCCGAATTCGGCTGCCTTCGCCTCGGCGAGCTCGCGATTGAGGTCGGCGACGCCTTTGATGTCGAGAATGGGAAAGGATTTCATGGCGGTGAGATAGGCGCCGGAAATGTTCCCGCAGCCGATTATGCCGATGCCGACCTTATTCATAAGCTTCCTCCAAAAGTATTGTCGTTGCTGTCCTGCAGGATCAGAGGGCCGGTGCCGGTCCCGTCGTTCCCCAGGGCGATTCGTAGAGTTCGCGTAGCGCGACGACCGCGGCGCCCTGCGCCCAGGTCTCGTCGGTCGACTGATCGAAAACGAGTTCGGTCACGCCCTTGATCGACGGCGGGATTGCCAGCGAATAGGCCTCCCGCAGGCTGTCGAGGAAGGGCTGGCCGAGGGCCAGGCTCGATCCCACCAGAATGACGCGGGGCGGGGCAAACAGTGTGACGATGTTGGCGAGCGCCATGCCGCAGGCCTCGCCGGCGCGGATGGCCGAGCCGATCAATGAGATATCCTCGGCATCGATCAGCGTCTTGGCGTGGGCCATTCCGCGGCCGAGGCGGATGGCTTCGGCAAAGCGACCGCTCGGCTGGTCGCCAAGAATGGCGCTTTCACCGGCAAGGCTCGCCAGCCGGATGATGCCCTGTGGACCCATGCCAAGCACAAGATCGCCGAGATTGTGGCTAAGGCCGCCGGCGCCGCGAAAGAGCTGGCCGCTATGCAGGACCCCAAGCCCTAGCGTCTGCTCCAGCGACACCAGCACCATGTCGTCGAGGTCTCTTGCCTGGCCGAACCAGTGATGCGCGAGCGTGATCGCGTGCGCGTCGCTTTCGACGATGGTGGTGACGCCGAGCCGCTCCGACATTTCCTTGGCGAAATCGATGCCGCTTTCGCGGAAGATGGGGCTGGTGCGGATATGACCGGTGCGGTGTTCGATGACGCCGGGCAGGCCGAGGCAGACGGAATCGATTTCGTCGAGAGCCAGATTGGCGTCGACGACGCAGCGGCGCACGCCATCCTCGATGAGATCGGCAATGACGCCGATCGGCTGCCTGTCGACGCGCAGCGCCAGCGTGAGCGTGGACAGAACCTCGCCGCAAAAGTCCGTCACGACAAAGACCATACGGTTGGCGGCGATTTTCGCGCCGACGACGCGCGCGGCATCGGGATTAAGCTCCAGCATGACGCGCGGCCTGCCGCGGGTGGCCGCCTCGCGCAAGTCGCCTTCGGTGCGGGCCAGAATCAACCCATCATCCAGCAAGGATGCCGTGATCGCCGACACTGTGGTGGTCGAAAGCTGGGTGCGGTCGCTGATTTCGATACGTGCGATGGAGCCCGCTCGCCGGATGGTATCCAGCACATTGAAGCGGTTTATCGCCCGCATAAGCTCGGGATCTGCTGTTTTCATGAGATTGGTGCCGAATGACGGACCCGCTCGGCTGCGGCCTGGTATTTTTATCGGAATGCGAATTAAATAACCTATGGTCGCTGCCCAATGTCAAGCCATTTTGCAGCCAATCTGCCAAAAATTTGGATGTGGCGGTTGACATTTCGACAAAGCTCCGCTGAATTATTCCGCATAAGGGAAAAAATATTGAGGTTCTTGGTTCCCTTGGGAGGAGAAAATCATGATCCATCTACGTGGGGTGAAAGCCCTTCGCATTGCCGCTATTGCCGCCACCAGCGGGCTGGCGATTCTGGCCGGCGTCACGAGCGCCGCTGCCGAGACCACCGTGAAGTGGCTGCATCTTGAGGCCAATCCGGCCTATGTCGCCATCTGGCGCAAGATCGCCGACGAATATCAGGCCAAGCATCCCGGCACGAAGATCGAGATGCAATTCCTGGCCAACGAGGCCTTCAAGGCCAAGCTGCCGACGCTTCTGCAATCGAAGGACGCTCCGGACCTGTTCTATAGCTGGGGCGGCGGCGTGCTGAAGCAGCAGCAGCAGACCGGTACGCTGCTCGACCTCACCTCGGCGATGGATGCCAAGGATGGGGCCTGGAAGAAGAGCTATAACCAGGCTGCGATCAAGGGCCTGACCTTCGACGGCAAGATCAGCGCCGTGCCCTATCAGATGGGCACCGTTTCCTTCTTCTATAACAAGGCCCTCTTCGCCAAGGCCGGCGTCGACGCCGATGCCATCAAGACCTGGGATGATTACCTGGCCGCGGTCAAGAAGATCAAGGCGGCCGGCATCGTGCCGATCGCGGGCGGTGGCGGCGAAAAATGGCCGATCCACTTCTATTGGAGCTATCTCGTCATGCGCGACGGCGGCCAGGAAGTGTTCAACGATGCCAAGAACGGCAAGGGCAAAGGCTTCAACGATCCGGCCATCATCAAGGCCGGAGAGCAACTGGCCGAACTCGGCAAGCTCGATCCTTTCCAGCCCGGTTATCTCGGCGCCACATGGCCGCAGACGCTCGGCGTTTTCGGTGACGGCAAGGCGGCGATGATCCTCAGCTTCGAGACGACGGTCGCCACGCAGCGCGTCAATTCTGGTGATGGCAAGGGCCTGGCGGATGACAATATCGGCCGCTTCGCCTTCCCGGCCGTGACAGGCGGCGCCGGTGCTCCCACAGATACGCTTGGCGGCCTGAATGGCTGGGCCGTCACCAAGAAGGCACCGCCGGAAACCCTCGATTTCCTTGCCTATCTCACGAATGCCGAGAATGAACGCACCATCGCACAGGCCGGCCTGATCATCCCCGTCGCTGTGGGTGCGGAAGATGGCATCAAGTCACCGCTGATGCGCGGAGCGGCCGATCAGTTGGCGCATTCGACATGGCATCAGAACTTCTTCGACCAGGATCTCGGTCCGTCCGTCGGCCGTGTCGTCAACGACATCTCAGTCGGCATCGCCTCCGGCCAGATCACGCCGAAGGATGGCGCGCAGCAGGTCCAGGACGCCTTCGAACAGGACCAGCTCTAGCGACATCCGACGCCGGCCGCTCCCTTGTGCCGGCGTCGGTTTTTCTTTGAACTGCAATCGTCGAGACCGCCCATGACCGATGTCAGCGCCACGACCGCTATCCCCACCGTCGCAAGAGCAAGGCCCGCCGCGAAGCGAAAATCGCCGGCCGCGCGCGGCCGTATGCCGGTTATCCTGCTATTCCTGCCGCCCGCCATTCTGCTGTTCACCATCTTCGTCATTCTGCCGATGGGGGAGGCCGCCTGGTACAGCCTCTATCGCTGGAACGGCTACGGCCTGCCAACGGATTTCGTCGGCCTGCGCAATTTCGAGGTGCTCCTTAAGAACGGCGCTTTCCTGACGTCGCTCAAGAACAACGCTTTGATCATGATCGTGTCGATCGTGATCCAGGTGCCTCTTGCCATCTGGCTTGCGACGATGCTGGCAAACCGCATTCGCGGCGTCGTGCTCTTCCGGCTGATCTTCTTCCTGCCCTACGTGCTGGCGGAAGTGGCCGCTGGCCTGATCTGGCGCTTCGTCTATGACGGCGACTACGGTCTGTTCGCCGCGATCGCCCACTTCCTTGGCACCGCGACACCCTACGTGCTCGCCGACAAGGATCTGGCCATGTACGCCGTGCTCGGCGTGATCGTGTGGAAATATTTCGGCTTTCACATGATGCTGTTCATCGCCGGCATGCAATCCCTAGACAAGAGCGTGCTGGAGGCAGCCGAGATCGATGGAGCCACCGGCTGGCAGAAGTTCCGCTACGTGACGCTGCCGCTGCTCGGCTCGACGCTGCGTCTCTCCGTCTTCTTCGCCGTGGTGGGGTCGTTGCAGCTCTTCGACATGATCATGCCGCTCACCGGCGGTGGCCCGTTCAACTCGACCCAGACGATGGTGACCTTCCTCTACAATTTCGGTGTCACCCGCATGCAGGTCGGCCTCGGCAGCGCTGTCGGCGTCGTGCTGTTCGTGATCTGCGTCACCCTCGCCTTCGGCTACAAACGGATATTTATGCGCAATGACTGATATGGCCTCATCCGTTCGACTGACCACCGGCACGAAGATCTATCTTTATGTGTCGCTGATCATCATTGCCGGCATCGTGCTTATCCCGCTTTTGACGACCGCGCTCGGCGGCTTCAAGACGCTCGGCGATCTCCGCACCAATCCCTTCGGCCTGCCGGCCGAGTGGCATTTCGAGAATTACACCAGCATCCTCTTCGGCGATCGCTACTGGCGG
>NZ_JAELTU010000189.1 GCF_016429015.1 Rhizobium sp. ASV20 | reverse complement strand
GATTGAGGTTCAGATAGGTGAAGAGGAAGATGACCAAACTCGACGCGAGCGCCACCTCCGCACAGGCGCGCCATATTCGCTGGTCGCTGGAGGTGATGCTGATGAGCTTGCCGAGGAAGCCGAAGTCGACGCAGATATAGCCTAGCACCGCCCAGGCAAGCGCCGCCGTCGCCGGCAGCATCGAGGTCCCCTTCACCACGAAAAGAATGGTCAGGAACACTGCCAGCAGGCCGGCGATGCCGAGCACGATGCCGCGATAAAGCGTGAAGGCGTTAACCGTATCCTTGTAGGCGTTGGGTTCCCACAGATAGAGCTGCGGCAAATTGGGAGACGAAAGTTCGGCAACGAATGTAACGACCGCGCCGGGGTTCAGCGTAATGCGGAAAACGTCCGCTTCGTCGCTTGGCTGCCGATCGAGTGCAAAGCCTTCGCTCGGCGTGATCGCCACGATGCGTTGCGAGCCGAGATCGGGCCAGAAGACCTTCGAATTCACCAGGCGGAAATGCGGAGCGACGATGACGCGCTCAAGCTGCTCTTCGGAGACGTTGGCGAGCGCGAAAACCGCCCAGTCGCCTTGATGATTCGGCGATGAGGATCTGACCTCGATACGTCGCCTGATGCCGTCCGTGCCGGCGGCCGTCGAAACCTGAAAGGCTTCGCCCTGATTGGTGTAGATCTCGGTCGTGGCCGTCAGGTCGAGAGCGGTGTCGTCGCGTGAGATTTTCACAGGCTCGGCTGCTTGCGCCATCCCGGCGACCAACAACAGCGTGATGGCCGCAAGGGTTGCGAACATGGCGCATAGCCGCCCGGCCATTGGCCTTGTCTGCATCAATCCGGCGATCATCGCTGGTCGTAGCTTCGGTTCGGGCCAGCATCGGCTGCCAGCCTTGAGAACATCACATGGTCGCGCCACTGACCGTTGATTTTGAGATAACCGCGCAAATGACCTTCCCGTTGGAAACCGGCTTTTTCTAGAAGCCGCATGCTACGCTCGTTATCCGGAATACAGGCTGCTTCAATACGGTGCAACTCAAGTCCGGAAAAGATATAGGGTATAACCAACCGAAGTGCGGCGAACATGTGGCCCTGACCGGAATGGCGCTCGCCCATCCAATATCCGATCATGCAGCTCTGCGCAGCACCGCGGCGAATATAGCCGATCGTTATGCCTCCAACCAGCGTCATGTTTTCCCTGAGAAAAATGAACAGCGGGATCGCCTGACCGGAATTGTACTCCTGCTTGCCCCTGATGATACGTGCCCGATAGGCGCCTTCCGTCAATTCGTCATGCCGCCATGTCGGTTCCCAGGGTTCGAGAAAGCGCCTGCTTTCGGCCCTCAGCCGATGCCATTGGTTGAAATCGGAGTAGCGCGGCAGGCGAAGCAAATAAGTGTCGTCTTCGAGTTCAACCGCGTCCGGATGACGGGAGAGAAATCGAAAGACAGATTTTTGCATGCCGCCAAGCACTCCCCCGAGAATTGAACCCATCGGCTCGCGGCGTGCCCTTAGCCGCTTGCGCTTTTGGAAGCCGGCGCCGGCGACGACAGCGATGTCACGATGTCTTCCATCGGCGCAAGCTGTTCCAGTGGCCCGATCGCCGAAAGCGTCGGTACCGTATCGAAGAACAACCGGCCGGCAAGATCGGTAAGGCGCTCGATGGTGATGCCCTGCAGGCGTTCCAGCATCTCCTGATTCGGGATGGGGCGGCCGTAAAGCATCATCTGCCGGGCGACTTGGCCGGCGCGGGCGGCCGGGCTCTCCTGTCCCATTAACAACTGTGCGCGAATCTGAGCGCGGGCGCGCTCGATTTCCTGCTGCTCGATATTGTGGGATGCCTTATGCAGTTCATCCACGATAACAGGCACCAGCTCCGGCAGGTTCTCTCCGCCGGTCGCGGCATGGATGCCGAAGATACCGGTATCAGAGAAGCCCCAGTGGAAGGCATAGACCGAATAGCAGAGGCCACGCAGTTCGCGCACTTCCTGGAACAGTCGTGAAGACATGCCGCCGCCGAGGATATTGGCGAGGATCTGCGAACAGTAGAAGTCGCGTGTGTGATAGGCGCGGCCTTCAAAACCGAGCAGGATCTGCGCGTCCATCAGGTCGCGCGTCTCGCGTATATTGCCGCCGATATAGCGGGCAGGCTCGATAACGGGCGGAACGGACGGTTTGGTCGGCAGGCTGGAGAAGCGCTCCTCGACCTGACGCACGAAGCTTTCATGATCGACCGCACCGGCCGCGACGATGAACATGCGGTCGGTCGTATAGTTGCGATCCAGGTAATGACGAATCTGTGCCGGCGAGAATGAGACGACAGTCTCAGGCGTTCCGAGGATGGCCCGTCCCAATGTCTGTCCGCGATAGGCGACCTCGGAAAACTTGTCGAAGACCACGTCGTCAGGCGTGTCGTTCGCCGCATTGATTTCCTGCAGGATGACTTGCTTTTCGCGCGCCAGCTCTTCCTCGTCGAACGCGGATTCTGTCAGGATGTCGGCAAGGATGTCGACCGCAAGCGGCACATGATCCTTGAGCACCCGGGCATAATACGAGGTGGTTTCGGTGGATGTGGCGGCGTTGACTTCGCCGCCGACATTCTCGATTTCCTCGGCGATCTGACGGGCGCTGCGCCGCGCCGTGCCCTTGAACGCCATATGCTCGAGCAGATGGGCGATCCCGTGTTCTGCTTCGGTCTCGTTGCGCGAGCCCGATTTGATCCAAACGCCGAGCGCCACGCTTTCGAGGTGTGGCATCGATTGGGTCGCTACTGTCAGCCCGGACGCGAGCCGGGTGCACTCCACTGTCATCGCTTGTCTTTCCGCGTCTGTTATTCGCCGGCCCGGGTGTGTTTGCCGATAAAGCTTTCAACAGCTTTAAGCTCCGGATCGAGAACTTCGAAACGCTCCTCCCTGGTCATCAGACCAGCAAGCCACGTCGGAAGCGCTGGGTCAATACCGGATGCGGATTTTACTGCTGCGGGGAATTTCGCAGGATGGGCGGTGGCCAGCGTCACCATCGGGCTCGTGGGACGCTCGTTCTTTTCCGCGACGAAGACGCCGATTGCCGTGTGCGGATCGAGGAGATAGCCGGTGTCGGCAAGGGTCTTGCGTATGGTTTCGGCCACCTGCTTCTCGCTTGTGCGCCCGGCGCGGAAATCCTTCTTGATGAACTTCAGCGCCTCATCGCTGATCGAAAAGCCGTTCGATTGTTTCAGGCTTTCCATGGCGGCCCGCACCTTGGAGGCATCGCGCCCGTTGGCTTCGAACAGCAGCCGTTCGAAGTTGGACGAGATCTGGATATCCATCGACGGCGACGTGGTTGCCTTGACCTCGCGCATTTCGTAGCGGCCGGTCTTCAACATGCGCGCAAGGATGTCGTTTTCGTTGGTGGCGATGATCAGGCGCTCGATCGGCAGGCCCATGCGCTTGGCGACGTAGCCGGCAAAAATATCGCCGAAATTGCCCGTCGGCACCGTAAAGGAAATTTTCCGGTCCGGGCCGCCCAAGGCAACCGCCGTCGTGAAATAATAGACCACCTGCGCCATGATTCGCGCCCAGTTGATCGAGTTGACGCCCGAAAGCCTGACCTTGTCGCGGAAGGAGGCATCATTGAACATGGCTTTGACCAGGTTCTGGCAGTCGTCGAAATTGCCCTTGACCGCCAGCGCATGGACGTTTGCCGCTGTGGACGTGGTCATCTGCCGCTGCTGCACCGGCGAAACCTTGCCATGCGGGAAAAGAATGAAGATGTCGGTGCGTTCGCGCCCGGCAAATGCGTCGATCGCAGCGCCGCCGGTGTCTCCCGATGTCGCGCCGACGATGGTTGCGCGCTGGCCGCGCTTCTCAAGCGCATAGTCCATCAGGCGTGCCAGCAGCTGCATGGCGACATCCTTGAAGGCAAGCGTCGTGCCGTGGAAGAGCTCCATGACGAAGCTGTTCGGGCCGGTCTGGACAAGCGGCGCCACAGCCGGATGGCGGAAAGTGGCGTAGGCGTCGTCGATCATGCCGCGGAAGACGTCGGCAGGAATCTCACCGTTAGTGAAGGGAGAAAGAACTGCAAAAGCGATGTCCTGATAGCTTTTGCCGCGGAAGGCCCGGATTTCCTTTTTCGTCAGGGTCGGCCATTCACGGGGAACATAGAGCCCGCCGTCACGGGCAAGGCCAGCCAGGAGAGCGTCGCAGAAGCCAAGGGCAGGGGCTTCTCCCCGCGTTGAAATATAGTCCACGGTCTAGGATTCCTTTGGTCGCAAAATTGCCTGAGTGATCGGTTGAGAGAGTAGAGGAACGAAACGGTGCCGGCCTGTCTTTTTGCGCCGGATCAGCCCCGTGGTTTTCGCGTTTGCACAAGACGCGTGGGATTGGCGCCCGTCGGCGGCGGTTTATGCCGATCTGTCGATCTCGAAAAGTGAGCCAAAACGGTGTCTACCCAATCGATTTTTCACTGCGCCGCTGGTATAGACCATCGCCAAGTGTCATAAAAGGCCCGTTTGGCGGGCTGCAGGCCGATAATATGAAATATATGGAGAGGGTGGAATTATAGTGTTTGGCAAGGTTTCGCGTCGTCTTTTCTCCGCTTCGGTTCTGGCATTGCTGACCGGTTGCAGTACCCTCGGCATCGGCGGTAGCAGTGACAAGCAGCCGGCAACCGATGTTACCGTTGCTCCGCAGGCGGGCGCTGCAAGCGCTCCTTCCACAAGCACTGGCGCCTATGTCGTCGGTAAGTGCCCGCAGGCCGTCATTCGCGATGAGGACTCCGTCTACCGGACCTACGCCAAGGGCGCCAAGGACGATGCAAGCAAGCTGGCCTATCAGGCCTCGCTCGCGCAGGCCACGCGCCAGTGCTCGTCCGATGGCACCAGCCTCGGCATTCATGTTGTCGCCCAGGGTCGTCTGGTCGCCGGTCCGATGGGCAGTTCGGGCAAAGTGACCTTGCCGATCCACGTCGCCGTCATGGACAATGACAAGGCGCTTTACAGCAAGACCATCAATTTCGTTGCGGAGATCCCGCCGGGTGAAACCACGGCGCAGTTCCTGTTCACGGATGACGATATCCAGGTCGCCGGCGGCTCGGGCGGTTTCACGATCGTTCAGATCGGTTTCGATCAAGGCCCGCAGAAGCCCGTGAAGGGCGACAGGCCGGTGCGCAAGAAGCGCCACTAAGGCATTCGATCGCAGCGCCGGCCCTGGTGCTGCGGGAGTGTTATGATGATTTCAAAGAAAAGGCCCCGCCGATCGATCGGCGGGGCCTTTTCTTTGATTGATAATCTCGGCTGCCTTAAAGCACGCCTTCCCATTCCGCGAGCGCCATGACCACGCTCGGCAGGTCTGCCATGCGGCTGATGACTGTTTCGGCGCCGGCATCGGTGAGGCGATCGGCGTGGGAAGGGTAGGTATGTGATGCGCCGGTGAAGCCGATGACGCGCATGCCGGCGGCGCGTGCCGCCTGGACGCCGTGGATCGAATCCTCGACGACAATCGTATTGGCCGGGCTCACATTCATCTGCTTGGCGCCATGCAGGAAAATATCCGGCTTGGGCTTCACCCGGTCGGCGCCAAGGTCCTTGGCGGAATAGATGTGCGGGGCAAACAGCTTGATGTAGCCGACCTTGGTGAGCATCATATCAAGGCGAGCAGCGCTGGAATTCGAGCAGATGCAACGCGGCATCGGCAGGCGCGACAGTGCAAGCGGAATGCCTGGAATAGCCTGAACATCGTTGGCGAGCCGCAGATCCAGCAGCTTTTCCGATTTGTCGAGAAGGGACGCCGAAAGCGGGATGCTCGCTTCGCGCTCGACTTCGAAAAGAATGTTCTGCCAGGTCATGCCGGCGAAGCGCTCGCCCATTTCCTCGACGCTGATCGGGTAGCCCGCATCGGTCAGGAGTTTCGATTCGACTTCTGCCGCGATGATTTCCGAATCGACCAGAACGCCGTCGCAGTCGAAGATGATGAGGTCGAAACCATTGCTCATGAAAATTGCTGCCTTTGGTATGGGCTGGATTTGTAAGGTTCCGGCGAAAATTCTCGCATCTCGGAACATGCCCTGAAAAACGACCGTCGCGCTTTACACGATGTGTCGACAAAGCTCAACCAATAGGCGGGCATGGCTGTACTGCAAGGATCGAAAAGGTCGAGCTTGGTTCAAAGGGCTTGATGACGTCAGCTTGCCGCTCGACATCGGGCAAGCCCGTCATTAAGGATCGGTCATGGCCAAGGAGCGCGACGACACCATTGCCAGCCGTATCAGCCGGGTGCTTGCCGACCGCATCATTCGCGGCGAGCTCGCGCCCGACGCGCGCTTGCGGCAGGATCATATTGCCGAGGAATTCGGCACGAGCCATGTGCCGGTGCGCGAAGCGTTTCGGCGCCTGGAGGCGCAGGGTCTGGCCGTCAATCTGCCGCGTCGGGGCGTTCGCGTCGCTTCCTTCGACCTGAAAGAGGTGCGGGAGGTCGCTGAAATGCGCGCTGCATTGGAAGGCCTCGCCTTGAGGCACGCAGCCCAGCATCTGACCCCTGCCATCCTGGATGCGGCGGAGGAGGCGACCCGGGAAGGGGATGCGGCCTCAGACGTCTATGCCTGGGAGGAGGCCAATCGCCGCTTCCATCGTCTTATCCTGGCGCCTTCCGGTATGGCCCGCCTATTGGCCGCCATCGACGATCTGCACGCCGCCAGCGCCCGTTTTCTGTTCTCGGCATGGCAATCCGGCTGGGAAAAGCGCACGGATCACGATCATCGCGCTATCCTTGCCGCCTTGCGTCAGGGGAAGGTGGATGAGGCCGCGACCATCCTGCAAAAGCATGTGCAATGGATCGGCCGTACGCCTGTTCGCACGGGCTCCGGCTCCACCCGTGAAGCCTTCGCTATCGTCGGCTAAATGCCAAGAATTATAGATAATTCTATGCTGAAGCATTCGCGCGTTGCTTCTCGGCGGGATGAATCCTGCCTCCTCATCTGAGGTTGGTGCTGGTGGCGCCTTGATGGCTCCGCGCGCGAAGGCGGCGCGAAACTCCCTCTCTTTCCCGGTATAGCCCCCGATTTTAGCGTTTGCGCACGGGAATTCCGATTTCCCGCATCCGCCGCTTGCCTCGTTTCGCAAACTCGGCCATATAATAGATGAGAACTAAAAATTATCTATAATTTGAAAAGGAGAGATCATGTCCCTGTTGCATCATCACGACGAAGCCGCATTCGATCCACTTCGTCTCGGTCAGCGATCCCTGATCGTCAAATCGGTTTTCGTCCTCGCGGGAACATTGGTGCTGGCGCTGGCGTCGCAGATTTCCGTGCCGATGGTGCCGGTGCCGATCACCATGCAGACCTTTGCAGTCACGATGATCGGTGCGCTCTATGGCTGGCGCCTTGGCGCCGTCACCGTTCTCGCCTGGCTCGCCGAAGCCGCGATCGGCTTTCCGGTGCTGGCAGGCGGCGCAGGTGGTGTCGTGCCGTTCATGGGGCCGACGGCAGGTTATCTGGCATCCTTCCCGATCATCGCGGCGCTTGTCGGCTGGCTCGCCGAACATGGCTGGAGCGGCGACCGGATTGTACGCAGTTTTCTCGCTCATCTCTCGGCCAACATCCTTTGTCTTGCGATCGGCGGTGTGTGGCTCGGTGCATTGATCGGTGCTGAAAAAGGTTGGCTCCTTGGTGTTGCGCCCTTCATTCTCGGCGCTGTGCTGAAATCCGGTCTCGCAGCGGCTGCGCTGAAGGCGGTCAAGACCTATGGCGGCAAGGCAAAGCTGAATTGACCGTTCGGCTTCGCGCCCATCATCTGCTCTGCATGCTGACATTCGTCGGTGAAGGCTATACGCCCGCCTTCACCGACAACTATCGACGCATCGCCGAACGCCTCACTGCAGGGGAGGAGATCAAACTGGTCTCCGGCCCCGACGATATCTGTTTGCCCCTGCTGGGCGAGGAGGAGCCGCATTGTTTCAAAGCGTCGATCATCGCGCGGGATGCCGCCGCCCTTGCAGATGTGGCGGCGCTTCTGGGCGAAGGGATCGAGCCAGGAGCCGTATTCGTGCCCGATGCAAGCTTTCTAACAAAGCTGAGACGCAACTTTGCCAGTGGCGAGATCCGTCATGCCTGCAATGGTTGCGAGTGGGGAGATCTCTGCAGCCGCATCGCCGGAGATAAATTCGCCGGGGTGCTGATAGGCCACGCCTGACGTCGTTACACGGGACCGCACAACGGCTTTCCTTAGGGCAGGCCGATTGTCTCGATGGGAAAGAGCGCGAGGAAACGGCGATCACCTTCCGGCGTAAAGAAGATCGAGCGGCTGTTCTCGGTTCGTCGCGCCCAGCCCTTATCGAGGAAATTCGCAAGCAGTGCCTTGCCGAGGCTGCCGGCCAGGTGCGCGCGCCTTTCGCTCCAGTCGAGGCAGGATCGGCAGAGTGGGCGGCGGTTCGAGCGCAATCCTGAGACGTCAATGCCGATGGAACCGAGATGCACCTCACCATGGGGCGTCAGGTTCAGACCTTCGCCCATGGCCGAAATCGCGCCGGTTGCCACAAGGCTGTCGAGCATCCGCACGCCATAGTCGCCGGCAAGGTGGTCGTAGCAGATGCGCGCCTTGCGCAGCGCCGGATCCTTCGGGCCGGGACGATGGCGCAGGTGGCCGCGGCTGGCGGCAAAGCCCATGATCCCTTCGAGGAGCTTGCCGACACCGTCATCCGCCAGCGTGAAATAGCGATGCCGGCCCTGCTTGCGCTGCACCAGCAACCCTCCCGCTTCGAGCTTGGAAAGATGAGCACTTGCGGTTTGCAGCGTGACGCCCGCCGCGCCCGCCAGTTCCGTTGCCGTCAGCGCGCGGCCGCCCATCAGCGCCGTCAGCATGTTCGCGCGCGCCGGATCGCCGATCAGCGAACCGATCTGGGCTATGTCTGGACCTTCTTTCATACTTCGATGCTAACCGAAGCATCTCCGTTGCGCAATGTGCGAAAACATTGCCATCAGCAAAGGAGAACATCATGATTACCTGTTTCATCCGCTATCAGATCGACCCTTTCAAGCAGGAAGCCTTCGCCGAATATGGCAAGGCCTGGGGTCAGATCATCCCGCGCAACGGCGCCGATCTCATCGGCTATTTCGCTCCGCATGAAGGTTCGCTCACGACGGCTTATGGCATCTACAATATCGAGAGCCTGGCCGCCTACGAAACCTATCGCAAGAACCTGGCTGCTGATTCGCTCGCCCGGTCCAATCTCGATTTCGCACGCAGGGAGCGCTTCATCTTGCAGGAGGATCGTATTTTCCTGAAGAATATATCCCTGCCACATGCTCAGAGGGTATCGCCGTGATCGCAGTCATTTTCGAAGTCGTCCCGCATGCCGATGAACGTCAGCACTATCTCGACATTGCCGCAAGGCTGCTTTCCGAACTCAAAACGATAGACGGCTTTATCTCGATCGAGCGCTTCGAAAGCCTGAGCCAACCAGGCAAGTTCCTGTCGCTTTCCTTCTGGTGCGATGAGGCCGCCGTTCTCGAATGGCGAAATCGCGAGGCACATCGCGCCGCCCAGAAGGCCGGCCGCGCAACGGTTTTTGCCGATTATCGACTGCGTGTGGCGCAGGTCCTGCGCGACTACGGCATGATGGAGCGGGACGAGGCGCCGGGCGACAGCCGTGCCATGCATGACAGGTCCGCCGGAGCTATGAGATAGCCTCAATCGCCACGCGATGAATTCCCGACGGCAACCGGGAATTCAAAAAAAGATGACGCCGCTTTAGCCTTTGGTAACCAAGTTAGGTAACCATAACACTCAGTTAAGAGCATAGAGTCAGCGTAACAGCGAGTATCAAATGGCGTCAGTTTTCCCGCTTGCCGACCTCAGGAAATCCCCGGTTCCGGGCTCCTGGATCGACACGATCATCAAGGGCGATTGCGTAGCCGCTCTTGAGGCACTGCCCAATCAATCTGTCGACGTCATCTTCGCCGACCCACCCTACAATCTGCAGCTTGGCGGCACGTTGCACCGTCCGGATCAGTCGCTCGTCGACGCCGTCGATGACGAGTGGGACCAGTTTGCCTCCTTCGAAGCCTATGATGCCTTCACCCGCGCCTGGCTGCTTGCCTGCCGTCGCGTGCTGAAGCCGACGGGCACGATCTGGGTCATCGGTTCCTATCACAACATCTTCCGCGTCGGCGCGACCCTGCAGGACCTGAACTTCTGGATCCTCAATGACATCGTCTGGCGCAAGACCAACCCGATGCCGAACTTCAAGGGCCGCCGCTTCCAGAACGCGCATGAGACGATGATCTGGGCGAGCCCGAACGCCAAGGCCAAGGGCTACACCTTCAACTACGACGCCATGAAGGCTGCCAACGACGACGTGCAGATGCGTTCCGACTGGTTGTTCCCGATCTGCAGCGGCCACGAGCGGCTGAAGGGCGACGATGGCAAGAAGGTGCATCCGACGCAGAAGCCGGAAGCGCTGCTTGCCCGCGTCATCATGGCCTCGTCCAAGCCGGGCGACATCATTCTCGATCCCTTCTTCGGATCAGGCACGACCGGCGCCGTTGCCAAGCGTCTCGGCCGTCATTTCGTCGGTATCGAGCGCGAGCAGGATTATATCGACGCCGCAAGCGCCCGCATTGCCGCCGTCGAGCCGCTCGGCAAGGCGGAACTGACTGTTATGACCGGCAAGAAGGCCGAAGTTCGCGTCGCCTTCAACGCGCTCATCGAAAGCGGTCTCGTCAAGCCCGGCCAGGTACTGACGGATGCGAAGCGCCGCTACAGCGCCATCGTGCGTGCCGACGGCACGGTCGCCTCCGGCGGTGATGCGGGCTCCATTCATCGCCTTGGCGCGAAGGTCCAGGGCCTCGATGCATGCAACGGATGGATGTTCTGGCATTTCGACGATGGACGTTCCCTGCGCCCCATCGACGAGCTCAGAGCCATCATCCGCAGTGATCTGGCAAAGGTGGAGTAGTCTCCACCGCTGGCTCGCAGGTATCCCGTCGCAAACCGCCCCACGGTTTCCGGGAGGTCTTCGACCAGACCGACCTATCTGTCTTCTTCCGTCGTGTACCTCCAGTTAGGGAAGAAGACGAAACGCCCAGGGCCTTGCCGATGAAACACGCGGTAGGGCCCTGGGCGTCTTTAGTCTTAAGAGCTTGAGCTCCATCCCTTTGCTTTCCAGCAAGTCCGGATGGAAAGCTGCTCCGTACTTTTCCTGGAATTGCTCTTAGAATTCCTGATAGTCGGTGACGTCGACGCGGACGACGCGGCCATCCTCGTCGAAGGTGATCGTCTCCTCGCCTTCGCGGACCAGCGGCTGGCCCGTCTTGCTGTTGGTGGCGCGAACCGACCAGACGGCGCGGCCGGAAAGTGGTGTCAGCGTTTCGACCAGCGAGTTCGACGCGGTCTGATCGGGATACTTGTCGAAGTAGCCGCGGAAGGCCTCCATGATCGCATCGCGCCCGGCAAGGCTGCCGACACCGTTGGAGACATAGGTGGCATTCTCGGCGAAGAAATTCTCGATCTCTTCGTAGTTGATACGATTGATCGCGTCGTGAAACAGCTCGATGCGTTCTGCGGGATCGAAAATCATTGGGTCAAACCTTTATGCCATGGGCGGCGAGATCGCTGCGCAGCTTCTCGGCGCTGGTGAAATGGACCGCGTGCCAGCCGGCGGCACGAGCGCCTTCGACGTTCGGAAGCGAATCGTCGATGAAGATCGTCGCGGCCGGATCGAGGTCGAAACTCCTAGCATGAGTTTCGTAGATCGCAACGTCCGGTTTGATCAGCTTCACATCACCCGATACCGTGACGCCGCGCGGCTTGTTGAGGAAGGGATAGCGCACCTGCGCCTCGCGGAAGGTGTCGGAGGCGAAATTGGTGAGCATGGTCACGTCGCGACCCTCTTCGATCAGCTGCTCCATGATGGAGACGCTGTCTTCATAGGCATGCGGGACCATTTCATGCCAGTGCTTGCGGAAGGCGCGGATCTGTTCTTCGCGTTCCGGATGTTCGGCAATCAGCAGCGCCTCGGCCTCTTCCCAGGTCCGGCCACGATCCTGCTCGATATTCCAGTCGTGCGTGCACACATTGGCGAAGAACCATTCGCGCTCGGCGGCGTCCGGAATGACGCGGCTGTAGGGGAGGTTCGGATCGTAATGGATGAGGACCTTGCCGATATCGAAAACGATATGCCGTATTTCCGTCGTCATAAGTTAATTCCTGATTTTCTATTGGATGCGTGCTTTTGCGAACGCATTGGGAATAGCCTGAGTGATCGCCTTTTTCATGAGTGTTGGCAGCGCCTGCTCTTCAAGATTTGTAACCGGCACCCACCATCCGTCATGGTTGTCATTCTGCGAGACAGACTTGGCACGCCAGATCGACAGCCTCAGTTCGAAATGCGTGAAGACATGCGTTACGGTACCAGCCTGCTGCCAGTCGGCGGCGAAAGGGGCTGCCTCGACACCGGTCTCGCCATCGATACGGGCCGTCCAGCCCGTTGTCGGTACTTCGGTCATCCCGCCAAGCAGCCCGCTTTCAACGCGACGGCGCAGAAAGATCTCGCCCTCGTCATTGACGGCAATGAATGCGGCGCCCTGGCGCACCGGCTTCTCTTTCTTTGCGGCCTTCACAGGAAAACGCTCGGGATCGTGTGCGGCCAGCGCCTCACAGGCGCCGTTGAAGGGACAGAGCGAACAGACGGGGCGCTTCGGCGTACAGATCGTCGCGCCGAGATCCATCATCGCCTGGGCGAAGTCACCCGGCCGATCGGCAGGTGTCAGAAGCGCGACCTTCTGCTTCATCAGCGGCTTGGCGGTGGGCAGGGGAGTCGAGATTGCATAAAGGCGGGAAATGACACGCTCGACATTGCCGTCCATCACGGCCGCCTGCCGGTTGAAGGCGATGGCTGCGACTGCGGCAGACGTATAATCGCCGATGCCCGGGAGCGCCCGCAGACCTTCCTCGGTATCGGGAAAGCGTCCGCCGTGCTCGGCCGCGACGGCTTCCGCGCACTTCTTCAGGTTCCGGGCGCGTGCGTAGTAGCCAAGCCCCGCCCATGCCGCCATGACATCGTCATTGGGTGCTGCCGCCAGATCATTGACCGTGGGCCAGCGTTCCAGGAATTTCGCGAAATAGGATTTGACCGCCGGCACCGTCGTCTGCTGCAGCATCACCTCCGACAGCCAGATGCGATAGGGGTCCGGCTTGACGCCGCGCGAGGCCATGGGCGGCGAAACGCGCCACGGCAGGTCTCGGTGATGGCGGTCGTACCAGGCAAGCAGGGAAGCGGCCGAAGGTGATTCTAAAGTCGTGGTCATGATTTGCCGCATCGAGGGGAAGTGCTCTATACTTGGCCAAGCTGCGTCGGGCGATCAAGGTCCAGAACGTACAAAGCATGCGCCGGAACCCGATTGATATGAGTTATCCCCGAAAAGGCGAGAAACAGATTTCCGAGCTGACCAACGGCATCGTCGATCCCGTGCTGGCGAAGCGCGCCGGTATCAACACGACGCTGCTCGGATCTTGGGACGAGATTGCGGGCGAGGATTTCGCCGATTGCACGCGGCCGGAAAAGATCGCCTGGGCAAAGCGCGGCGGCGGCATGGACGACCGGTATCAACCGGGGGTGCTGACGATTGCCTGCGAAGGTGCCCGCGCGCTCTTTCTCACCCATGCACAGGGCGAACTCATCCAGCGCATCAACGGCTTCTTCGGCTTTCACGCCGTTCATCAGATCCGCATCGTACAGAAGCCGGTCTCCGTAGCTTCGAAGCGATCCCGCACGCCGCCGCCGCTGAAGGGCGAAGCCGCAAGAAAACTCGAGAGCATGATGGACGGCATCGAGGACGAGAAAATTCGCGCCGCGATCC
>NZ_JAELTU010000188.1 GCF_016429015.1 Rhizobium sp. ASV20 | reverse complement strand
TGTCCTGTCTCCGGTCCAAAGCGCCACTTATATTTTAGATAATGAAATAGCTGGTGAAAATCACCCGGGGAGGGCGATACTGCTTATTTCAAACACTTAGCCCATCTGGGCAAGGCTTCGCCGGTTCGACTCCCATCAAGACCGTCAATATATGCGTGTCTCTGGCTGCCGCCAATGGTGCTACCATCGCACCTTTTTGGGTGAGGAGCCATGGCGCTTTACGTCAGCGGCAATACAACCTCGCAAATTCTATCGTCTTTCTATAGCATCGAGGCGGCGTGACGTAAACGTTAAGCAGGCGTGCGATCAGTCTGCGGACGCCTTTACTCGAGCGGACGCGTGGGATCAGTCGCCCAAAAGCATCCCGGCTATAGCGTCGGCGATGGCATGATCGCTGTAGGGCTTTGAGAAGAATCGGCTTCCCTCAGGAAGGCTGCTCTCTTTAAGGATGGCCCTGCCGGAAGCAACGATCAGCTTTACCGGCGGCCATCGGTTACGGATATAGTGGGAAAGCTTGATGCCGTCCATCATTCCCGGCATTTCCACGTCGGTGAAGACCAGGTCGATGTCGGCTCTCGATTCCAGAATGCGAATTGCCTCGTCAGCGTTGCTCGCCTCAAGCGCCTCGTACCCGGCGGATTGGACCAAGTCTACGGCCCCCATTCGAATAAGCACGATGTCTTCGACCACCAGGATGACCGCCTTGCCATTCAACATATTTCACTCGGTTTTTGTGTGAGCCGGGAACCCTGGACTCAGCTGATAACGTTTCGGTGAAAGGTCAGTTCCTATGCGGCCGCCGGAATTCCGGTTCGACGATCCGCATTCCCGCGATGACTGATTGTCACTGCGGTTCCAGGGTTTGTGTCGCTCAACTTGATCTCGCCCTGTAGATTCCGGGCGAGGGCCTCGACGATGCCCGTGCCTAGTCCAGCCTTGGCTGCGACACTGCCAGTGGGCATGCCTATGCCGTCGTCGACCACTGAAAGTGTCCAGTCGCTGCCGGTCGAGCGATAGTCGACCGCAATCCTTCCCGTCTGCTGTTCAACAAAGGCGTGTTTCAGAGCGTTGATCACCAATTCGGTCACGATAAGCCCCAGGCTGACGGAGACGTCCGCTTCTACGACGCTGTCATCCACTGTCACCGATATCGACAACCGGCTCTCATCAGCAATCATCGATGCGCCCAGGCTCTCGCAAAGCTGCGTGAAATAGCTGCGGAGTTCGACATTGCCGCCGCTCGATGTGGAGAGTTGTCGCTGAACTGCCGCGATCGACAACACCCGGTGGTGGGCGTTGTGAAGATGTCCGCGCGCTTCCTCCGACTGCACCCGACGTGCGCTCTGCATAAGGACGCTAGCAATGATCTGAAGGCTGTTTGCGACCCGGTGCTGGACTTCCTGTATCAGGATTGCGTTGTCCCGGACGAGATCATCTTTCAGTTTTGCTTCCGCGCGCGCGTCGGTCACATCGGAGAGGGCCACGAGCAGTCGGATATGGTCCTTGTTACCATCGTCAAGGATTTGCGCATTGACGACCAGCTGGCGTGTCTTCTGGTCTGGCCGCGTAAGGTCAATTTCGTAGGCCTCGATCTTTGCGCTCCCGGACGCCGTCGCCTTTAAAAGCGAGGCGAGCCTGGGCATTGCCCACTCACCGTTTCCAAGCTCACTGAGTGCTCTGCCGGGAATTGTCGCAGGATCGATCTCGAAAGTTCGGCAGAACGATGTGCTCGCCGCAATGACCTTCTGGTCTGCCGAAAGGAAGAGCAAAGGCTCGTTCGAAGAGACCACGACGGCAAGCGTACTCGCCGCCTCAAAATGGACAATCGGTTCTTTGGACATGGAAATGGCCCTCATGGGCCGAAAACTCGCGTAGCGAGTCATCACTCGGCAGGAGCGCCGCCAAGTCAACCTTTGTACTGACGCTCTACGCCACGCTAGCACATCCGCTTACGATCGGCATCACAGTTTATTGCCGTGGCAGGTTCTCAAGAAGTGGCGATACAACGCAGTGTGGCGGAGATTGCGAGGCTGAAAGTTGCGCCACTGACAGAACTGCAAGAGCGCCGAGCTCGATGTCCGTGACCCGTTAAAAAAAGCAGGTCAATCGCGTGAGCCGAGTGCTTTTAGCTTTTCGGAGGAAGTCGAAAGGGAAGAAATCAGAGAATTGCGAACCCAAGCGATGAAGCTTCGCCTTCAGAACGACCAATTCAGGAAAATGCTGGGGGAGTTGGCCTGCCGAGGCGCAAAGCCCTTTGCCACGGTCAGAGTAAAGTCCCGCTGTAAGACAGCCCGTCGTCGGCAGGTGCGCCACGTATATGGCGCCATTCTTCATCCTGGCAGAATGTGCGGATGTCGGACATCGTTGATGTTGCTGTTCAGGCCGACCATAAGGGCGTCGTATTTTTCGCAAGCGATGGTGATTTCCTGAGGGGGATCCCGGTCAGGCGTTGATATTCAGCCTCGGCAGGACCATAGGTGCCTTGGCTGAGGTCGATGAGCCCATTTCGGTCTTTCACAAAAATTTCGCCGCGCCGAGATTTGATGAAGCGCTTTGTTTCGAGAACTTGCAGGGCCGCCGTTAAACTTGGTCGGCGGACGCCAATCATCATCGAAAGAAATTGGCGGGTCACATAGAACCTGTCGCCGTCCACCCGATCATGGACCATGACGATCCATCGCGCCAACCGCTCTTCGACTTTGATCTGACCATTTGCCAAGGCGGTGTAAGTGGTCTGAATGCCGAGCGCTCGTGCGTAATGCATCAGCAGGTCCGTCAGCGAAACACTTTCAGATAACGCTTTCCGTAGGTTATCGGCGGAAACACGTAATGCCAAACCGCCCATTTGCGTGAAGCAATCGAACGGGCTTTCGGTATCTCCCAAGACAATCGAAGTGCCGGTCATGCCATCTCGACCGAAGAGTCCGACCTCAACCGTCATGCCGCCATGTTTGGTTGCCACCACGGAACCGAGACCGGACTCGAGAAAATAGACAAAATCGATCGACTTATGCGCCTTCTCTAGCGATTGTCTAAGCGTGAGCTGTATTCTCTCAAAGCTCGGAACAAGTCGCTCCAGATCAGCAATCGGAAGCGCCCGGAGCAAACGATTCTTAGATGTGAAAGAAGTGTGTCTTGTCATCGTGCTCTCCAGGGGGCGAAAGCGCGATAGTCTTCCAACCGTCAGCGTCCTTGCGTGGCTGGCGACGGATTTGAAGATGCGCTTAAGAACTACATTGGGCAACAACCTCTTTAGGGAATAGTACAAATATGCACACTGAGGCGGACGCCATCAGTCCTTTAGCGATGGCCGGCGCCCAATCGAGCCGGCTGCGGATTCGTTTGGAACTATGCTGCGTTATGCCCATGACGCCTAGCTAAGGTCGCTAACCCGGGCAGGTGCAACCGTTCAAGTCCTTCGATTTCCGCTTGCGGACTAGGTAAAACAAGCTGGCCGCATCATACTATCGTATGAGTTCGCGGCCGAATATGGCCGGCTCATCGTCAAGGCCCCGGATTGCGTCGGATCGCCCAAAACGCCATGATCAAAACAGCCATCGAACAGAACTTGTTTCGCGCTAATGTTGCATCGAAGCTCTGAGGACACCGGATCTAGGCCGATGTGGCCGAACAGAAAACCAGAGCAGCCGGGAACCACAAGACCCACGCCTGTCATTTCCAGTACATGGCCGCAAAGCCCCAACGCGGTAGGAACTAGGAACACGACCGCAGCGAACAGATAACAGAAAATTGAAACAAGCCCGAATTGTGCCTGCGCAGATAGCCCGCGCAAACTCACAGCGGTCATGAAATTCCTCACGGGAAAGGCCGTCATGCCGATGACCACAGGCTTGTTCACGCCCTTGCGCTTGCCGCTGTCCTTTGCCCCGGTTTGTAAGAGCTTGAGGTCAGGGGAGGCGGGGGAATTCGACATTGCGGCGCCTCTTGAATGTAAAAGTAGTGTGGCGGTCGGCATAAGTTCCGACCGCCACGATGGAGATTCCGCTATTTTTTATGCGGCAGCCAACTGCCTAGTCTTCATCACCTCATCACGCGCGGCTTGGACGCAGCGAACCACATGCTTCATGATCTCCGGGGTGACGTAGGGGTTCATCGGGAACGATTTGAGCGCGAAGACTACCTCGTCTGAGTCGTGCTCATCACGATTATATTCGGTGGTCCGGAAACCGGTCGTAAAGCTCATCCAAGGTGTGAACTGACCGTCGATCTTCTTGCCGGTGCGATACCATTCGAAAAGCAGGTTGCCGACGGCCTCGGTTAGATGGTTGTGCTTGATGAGATCGGGGCGGCCACCCGGATTTGTCAGTTCCTTGCGGTACTGTGCCTTGGCATCGACCCCCTTCGGATAGATGCGGTACAGGTTGATCAGGCCGGTATCTTCTGCATTGACGCAAACCATGTCCGGCTCCTTTGCGAGGAGGTCGTAGAGATAGTATTTCGTTTCCAGAATGCCGCCGAGAAGCGCCTGGAAACCTTCCATACCGAAATATTTCAGCGTAGCCCAAGCTGCCAGCGCACCCTGCGCCGTCCGTGAGGTCTCCAGTGTATAGTACATTGGATTGAAAGGCGTCCGAACTTGGAGATAGGCATCTTGGCCTCGGCGATGGAGGGATTCGAACTCGTCGGCATCTTTGTAAAGGAAAAGGCTGCTTATATAAGGCGCGTAGCCAACCTTGTGGAAATCGATACCAATGCAATCTGCATGCTCGATCTCCTTCATCATTTCTCCGTTCTGCTTCAGAATTGGCAGAATCCGTTCAGAGAAACCAAGCGGGTTCGTCTTAAAGTCATAATCCTTGAAGTAGATCCATGACCATCCGACAACGGCATCGGCGTAAATCACCGTCTTGCCGAAGCCCTTGGGGTTGGGGTAGCGATCGAGAATTTCCCGCACCTTGCCGATCGGATCAAAACAACTGGAGTCAGTGGTACCCATTGTGCAGACAACTACTGCCACCGGTGTCTTGGATGCGGTCAGCTCTTTCAAGACCTTCTCGAGATCAATGACATCCATCTGATTGGTAGCGATGTCGGTTTTGATGCGAATGACATTGTCCTCGCCAACGCCGGACCAGTCACTGCAATTCGCCTGACAATAGTGGGCCTGCTCTGAACAGATGATTTTAGCATCGGTCCTAATGCCTTTTTTACGCGAATCCGGCAGAACACGGGTCAGCCCGTATTTTACGCCGTAGAGCCAGCAGCCGGTGCCGCCGAACGTAAACAAGCCGCCCGCTTTCTGCGCGTCCCATCCGACCAAGTTCGACACCATTCCAGCGCTCTCGAGTTCGGCGCGCTGGACGTTCCACGAATATTCGCCCTCGATAAGGCTTGCTGCAAATACCTGGGCCATCATCGACGCCATAATCCCAGCGGTATTTCCTTGCGGCAGCACGTTGCACATAGTAAGTGGGCTGCCCCAATTGCCAAGCCCCTGGAACATGTCCACGACCCCATCAAGCACGTCATCGATCGGTGCCATCTCTTGGGCAACCTTGACATCCTTGACCTCAGGGTAGGTCCAGGTCAGTTCGGCGTTATCTCCGAGATAAGCTGGGCCGCCCTTTTCCGGTCGAAGCTTATCGAGCTTGGCCACGAATTTGCCGATCTGCTCGGCAAGAGGATCGGCGCCACCGCGATAAGGCAAAGGGAAACCGCTGGTCATCTCGGTACGATACTTCGCCCATTTAGGCGCGGCCGAATGGGCCTTTCCATCCTTTTGCCAGTTTTTTTCGTAAGTTTCAGGGGATGCGGCTTTCATGGAATTGGTTGTGATTGGCTTTTGTTTGTCCATTGCAGATCTCCTTAAAAGGTAAGCGCGCCAGCCATATGCGAATGCAAAGGAGACAACGTTTCCTGGGGAGGTCGTTTACGCTTCAGGTGCCATTCGACATAGGAACGGAATCTACCTATTCGGCACTTTGAACAATATCCGATGGCCCCTATTGGGGGGAATTGAATGTGCCACCCGCGACAAGGGAAATATTAATATGCCTGTCTCAAGATGTTGATATTTCGGCATAAATTAAAAATATCTGATCGACGTGTGTAGCCAGCTCTTGGGCATTGCAGGGTTGTTTGCCGCCGCGTTTCGGGTATCGAGGCGAAATGAAATTACCGAGCTCCTTTCTCGTCTGAATTGGTCTCGAATCGTTGGCGACAGCGATAAGGAGCTCGGTGAACTGCTCCGGTCGCTGATGCGAGAATTGTATGCAGAACTGACAGATCTTGATGCTCGTATCCGGTCATTTGATCTTCGGTTGCGTGAAATCTTTCGCAACAGCGAGCAATGCCAACGCCTTGGGGCGATCGAAGGTATCGGACCGGTCACGCCCACAGTCATGGTGGCCGCGGTCGGCGATCGATCATCATTCTCGCACGGAAGACAATTCGCCGCCTGGCTGGGACTTGTGCCAAAACAGCCGTCAAGTGGCGGTCGCCAACGTTTGTTCGGGATCAGCAACGAGGCGATCGGTATCTACGCACATTACTGATCCACGATGTCCGAGCGCTGCTGGCATGTGCTAGTGGCAAACAAGATATCCGCGCAGTTTCTGGCTTAGCCGACTTCATCTGCGACGCCATCCCAATATCGCAGCGGTCGCTCTTGCCAACAAGAATGCCCGCATCGTCTGGGCGCTCCTTTCCGGGAACGAGGACTATGATGGGCGCAGAGCTGTCAGTGAGATCGCGTCTGATCAGAAAGCGGGCGATAGATGAGCTTATACGGCTAAAAATTGCAGCAAATGGCAGAAGGTGGAAAACGATCACTCCCGTCGCTTCCCAAACCTGATGTCTGGATCGGCATGGCTTCGGCCAATGTCTCGGCGCCAATAAGGGGGGAAGCGTGCGAAAACCCATCGTGGCTCGCAGCGACGGTATTCGCGCTGCATCAAGAAGCCGAATATACGTCAGCGGTTGTGACCCAACATCCTTATTTTGCCACCCTACGCAGTCGGGCGGGTCCATATACATTCACACATGTCATTACCTTTTTGCCCAAAAATCCTGAGCGAACTTACAAACGTTTATACGCGAGCTTCCACGCGAGTCTGTCTGCGGTACAGCATGCGCGTGAGTAGATTCCGTCTCTGCATAGGTTGCTCGGTACACCGTAAAACAACCCTCCGCTCAACACTTCGTTTCGCGGCGATCCAGAAAACTCGGATGAGGAATGACATGGAAACGCTACATCCGAAAAATTCAGCGACCCAACACGCATCCCCAAAAGTATACGAAGGCCATTTCAAATCCGATGGTGTCGCCCATGACGGGGCGCGGAAATGGGCGAAATACCGCACGGAGATGACGGGTGAATTCCCTCTCCCTTATCGTGGTGGCAAGGATCCATGCTGCGCGCAATGAAGTGATGAAAAGCAGAAAACTAGCCGCGGCCTAGACCTCAACAGGTCTGTCGCGACGGTCGGCTTCATGGCCGAGCGTCGGTTCGCTCAAACGATGGTATTATCATGTCACCTCAGAACACAGCCAAAGGCGCTCGACCCGCCCACATTACTGCCGTCGATGCTCCCAAGACGGGGGGAAAGGGAGTGGTTATCGGCGTGATGGCGTTTGCCGTCATGAACTTCATGACCGTCGTGAGTTTGCGCGGACTGCCAGCTCAAGCGGAATACGGTCTTGTGTCGATCTTTTATTATCTGTTTGCGGCCTTGGTGTTCCTGGTTCCCACGGCCTTGGTGGCTGCGGAGCTTGCCTCTACCTTTCCCAAGCAGGGCGGCATGTTTCGATGGGTTGGAGAGGCCTTCGGTCCACGATTGGGCTTTGCTGGGGTTTATTGGCAGTGGCAGGCATGGGTCTTGTGGTTCCCGGCCGTACTGGTTTTTGGCACTGCGGCGCTGGCCTACGTCTGGTGGCCAGAGAGCTTCGATCAGTCGCTTGCCGGCAACAAGATCTATACGATGGCGGTCTTGCTCGCAGCCTTCTGGGCGGTCACCGTTTACACGTTTCGCGGCATACAGGCCTCGGTCAAACTCAGCACATTTAGTGGCATATTTGGCACGATCATCCCTGGGGCCATTCTGATCGTCTTGGCGTTTGCCTATGTCGCAATGGGCAAACCGATACAGATGCCTTTAAATACTGGGCTGTTCCCGGATTTTGGCGACTGGCACAGCATGGTGCTGGCCTCAACTATTTTCCTCTACTACGCTGGTATGGAAACGCAGGCGGTCCATGTCAAGAACCTGAAAAACCCGACGCGCGATTATCCGCTGGCGATTCTGCTCGCTACAATCCTGACGGTCGTCATTTTTGTGCTGGGGACTTTGGCTGTCGGCGTCGTGATTCCGCATAAGGCGATCAATCTGTCCCAAAGCCTGCTCGTGGCCTATCGAGACCTTTGGTCTACACTTGGTTTGCCATGGCTTGGCAACGTCATGGCGTTCATGGTGGCTATTGGCGTGTTAGGCCAGGTAAACGTTACGGCTTCCGGTCCTTCCACCGCGCTCCTGGCAGTGGGCAAGGCCGGCTACCTTCCGCATCTGATGCAGAAAACAAATGCGCATGGCGTTTCAGTGCCCATTCTATTGATGCAGGGACTGATCGTTACTCTGCTCTGCCTGACTTTCATTGTCCTGCCGTCTGTGGAGTCGGCTTTTCAGATCCTTGGTCAGATGTCCAACATCATGTTCCTGACCATGTATGTGACAATGTTTTTGGCAGCTCTAAGGCTGCGTTACACACAACCTAACATAGCTCGTCCGTTCAAGATCCCCGGCGGCAATTATGGTATGTGGGTAGTCAGCGTTATTGGTCTGGTCGGGGTCGGGGTCGCGGGCGCTCTGAGCTTTGCTCCGCCAAACCAAATTAGCACCGGCAGCCCGGAAGTCTACGTCGGCATCCTGATAGGGCTCACCTTGGTCGAGATTGCCATCCCCTTCATCATCTACGCTTTCCGCAAGCCATCCTGGAAAGCACCGGATTCAGATTTCGAGCCGTTTGACTGGCAAACCGAAGGTCGACGGCCTGGGCAGATTTCGAAGCAGGAGCGGCCGCTGGCGCCGGTGCCCGAGATAGCTCTTTGAGCCGTTCTCCCAGGTGTGACTTCCGTATTTCCTTTCCGCGTCTGAAAGAGCCCAATGAAAACGAATCCGCAGACTGCTGAACGAATTTTTAGGATCGGACTGTTCGTCATGTCATGCGCTCTTCCGAGCACCGCGTTGTGTGCTGAGCCACTAAAGCCCAATGTCTTCATTGCCGCTACCGGCGGCACGATTGCCGGGACGCAGGCGAATGTCGAGCAGCACGGCTATACCGCGGGGCAGCTTGGGGTCCAATCATTGATCGCGGCGGTGCCGCAACTCAACGACATCGCGACCGTCACCGGGGAGCAGATCATGAACATACCGAGCCAGGACATGAATGATGCCGCCTGGCTGAAGCTCGCCCGACGGCTCGAGGAACTCGAGCGGTTGCCGGGGATGGACGGCATTGTCGTCACTCATGGTACCGACACAATGGAAGAGACATCATTTTTTGTCGCGCTGACGGTCGATACACCCAAACCGATCGTATTTACGGGGGCGATGCGCCCCGCCACCGCGATCAGCGCAGACGGTCCGATGAATCTGTACAACGCCGTTGCGGTTGCCGGAAGCGTCGCAGCCAGATCATGCGGCGTAATCGTCGCCTTCAATGACCAGATCCATTCGGCCCGCTACGTCTATAAAACCAACACCACTCGTTCCGACGCATTTCAGTCGGTTGACAGAGGTCCGATTGGCACGGTCGACACCGGGCATGTCGACATCTTCAACGCATGCGCCGGTAGCGCGCTTCTCAAGCCGAAAGTGTCGATCGACAACATCCACGAACTGCCAAAAGTCGAGATCATATACGCTTATGCGGGCATGGGGCGGGATCTTATCGACGCCGTAGCGCAGTCGGGCGCCAAGGGCTTGGTCGTGGCGGGCGTCGGTGACGGCAACATCACCAGTGAAGCCCTTGCCGGTCTGCGTGATGCGCGTGCGAGGGGAATGGTGGTTGTTCGCAGCACCCGCGTTGCCAGCGGCTTCACCATCCGAAATGCGGAGGTCAATGACGACGCAGAAGGCTTTGTCGCCTCGTTGGAGTTCAAGCCCTCAAAGGCACGCATATTGCTACAGGTCGCGTTGCTGAAGACGTCGTCGCCCAGCGAAATCCAGCAATATTTCAACAGTTGGTGATTTCGGCGCCCGAGGGCTTTCAGTCACTGCCACCCAAGAGGATATTTGCGATGAAGACGCACGATTATGCTGCACTCGCCAAGCTCAGCCCGTTCCAGCTCAAGGATTCATTGATGGGTCTGGCATCCTCGCATGCCGAACGGATGATGCTCAATGCGGGTCGAGGCAACCCGAATTTCCTTGCCACAATCCCACGTAAGGCCTTCTTCCAGCTCGGGCTGTTTGCCGTCGAGGAAGCTGAACGGTCATTTTCGTATATGCCGGAGGGCGTCGGTGGCCTGCCTCGCCAAGACGGAATTGAAGGCCGGTTCGACGCTTTCGTGTTGGCGAACCGCAGCGCAGCGGGCGTCAAGTTTCTTGCCGCCGCCGTTTCGTATGTGCGCGACCAGCTCGGCCTCTCCGCCAATGGTTTTCTGAACGAAATGGTGACCGGCATCTTGGCATGCGAGTATCCCACGCCGCCGCGCATATTGTCTGTCACGGAGAGTATCGTCCGGCAGTACCTGGTGCAAAAGGTGATCGGCGGCCGGCTCTCTCCCCTGGACCTTGATCTATTCGCTGTCGAAGGCGAGACCGCGGCCATCACCTATGTTTTCAACACAATGCGCGAGAACCGGCTGCTCGCTCCCGGTGACAAGATTGCCATCGGCTTGCCGATCTTCACGCCCTATATCGATATTCCCGTGCTGCGCGACTACCAACTGGTCGAAATCAACGTAAACGCCGATCCGGCGGAAGGTTGGCAATATTCGGACACCGAGCTCGATAAGCTGACGGATCCTGCGGTGAAGGCCTTTTTCGTCGTCAATCCGAGCAATCCACCCTCCGTGAAGATCAACCAGTCGAGACTTTCCAGGATCGCCGAGATCGTATCCAAGAAGCGGCCGGACCTCATCATACTGACCGACGACGTATACGGAACTTTCGCCGACGATTTCACGTCCCTTTTCGCGGTCTGCCCTCGCAACACAGTTCTTGTATATTCGTATTCGAAATATTTCGGAGCAACCGGTTGGCGGCTGGGGGTCGTCGCGACACATCGCGATAGCATACTGGATCGCCAGCTTGCGAAGCTGGGCGACGCCGACAAGTCACTGCTTGACAGTCGCTATGGCACGCTTGCAGTCGAACCGCGAGACATCAAGTTCATCGACCGCATGGTGGCCGATAGTCGCGCTGTCGCGTTGAACCATACTGCAGGGCTATCGACACCGCAGCAGGTGCAAATAGCGTTGTTCTCCCTGGCGGATCTGATGGACGAGGCAGGCGACTATCGCAAGACGATCAAGCGCGTGATCCGCCGCAGACAGACGGCGCTTTATCGCGAACTGGGGCTACCAACCACGCCCGATCCGAACGGCACCGACTACTATGCGCTGCTCGACCTGAGCGAAATCGCGACGGAACTTCACGGCAAAGAGTTCGCGAGTTGGATGCTGGCAAAAAAGGAGCCGCTGGAAATGCTGTTCCGGCTTGCCGATGAAGGTGGCGTCGTATTGCTCCCCGGCAAGGGATTTGGCACGCAACATCCCTCGGCGCGGGCGTCGTTCGCAAACCTCGATGACTATCAGTACACCAAGATCGGCCGGCTGATCCGTACCCTCGCAGACCAGTACTATCAGGAATTCAAACGTGCCGGCTCCGGGGTGGCGGCAGAAGCAACCGGCCAATAGCCGGGACCACCGCAGCGACCCACACTGCCCGCCCAAAAGGAGTTGTAGCGATGCTGAATACCATTCTGACAGCCCGCCCGGAGCTTGCTCTGTTCGCCGCCTTGGTCATCGGTTACGGGGTCGGCTCTATCAAGATCGGCCCGTTCAAGCTCGGTGGAGTCGCCGGTACCCTGCTTGCTGCCTTGGTCATTGGGCAGATCGGCATCCACGTCGACGCCGACCTCCAGCGTTTCATGTTCACGCTCTTCGTCTACGCGCTGGGCTTCTCGGTTGCACCGACCTTCTTTGCCAGTATCGACAGGACGACTTGGACCTGGGGACTACTGGTCGTTATTGAGATTTCCTTGATCCTCGTCGTGGCGTTTGTCGCAACCTGGCTGTTCAAGCTGGATGTCGGCACTGCGAGCGGACTACTCGCGGGGGCTGCGACGGAATCCGCAATGGTCGGGACTGCCAGCGAAGCGATAGGCAAACTCGGAATGGCCGCCGCCGCGATCAAGGTACAGCAGGCAAATGTCACGACGTCCTATGCTCTGGCGTACATCTTCAGCCTGATCACGATCGTATTGTTCTCCAGTCAGGCGGCGCCAAAGCTGCTCGGGATCGACCTGCGCGCGGAGGCGCGCAAGACGTTGGGCAAACTCGGCGGTGTCGATGCGAATTTGGACGCGGACCAGGGCCAAGCCTTCCCCTCGCTGATTAGTCGCGGCTTTAGCGTAGAAGCAGCAGCCGGCAAGACAGTGGCGGCCGTGGAACTGGCTCTTGATGGTAAAGCGACCGTCGAAGGGCTCAGGCGGCGCGATGCTGACCTCAAAGTGACAGGCGACTTCATGCTCGAGAGAAGCGATGAAGTGGCTGTGGCTGGTCTGCGCTCGGCTCTAACCGAGGCCGCAGGCGTGATCGGTCCCGAGGTCGCGGATCCTTCCAAGGTCACCTTCACCGTCGAAACGCGGGATGTTGTGCTGACGCGCTGGCCCAAACATCGCGCCGCAGTCGACTCGATCGTCGAATTTCTGCGCGCCTCCGCCATCTCCGGCGTTTACCTGGCCGGGATCACGCGGGATGACAGAACACTTCCTCTGCTGCCTGGCGCCACCGTCCGCCGTGGCGACGTGCTGCAACTGTTCGGCAAGCCCGACGACGTGGCACGGGCGGCGCATCTTTTGGGCACAGCGGAAATCCCTGGACCGCTAACGGACTTCGTCTATCTCGGCTGTGGTTTAATTGTCGGTATTCTGATCGGGATGATCACAGTCCCCGTTGCTGGTGCGTCGTTGTCGCTCGGCAGCGCGGGCGCCCTGCTATCGGGCCTCGGGTTCGGCTGGTTGCGCGCCCGGCGCCCGACCTTCGGACAGTTCCCGGCCGCGGCCGCTCGAGTCTTGAAGGACCTTGGCCTTGCTATATTCATTGCTTCGATCGGATTGAGCGCCGGGCCAAGCGTTCTGGCACTCCTGGGCACGCGCGGTTGGGAACTGCCGATCGCGGCGATCTGTATCTCCCTGGTTCCGACCGTGGTCTCGCTCTATGTCGGCCGCTACTTGCTGCACATGGAGCCGGCAATCCTTTGCGGAGCGATTGCAGGGCAGCAAGCCAGCACTCCGGCCATCAACGCAACTGAAGCCGTGGCCGGCAATCCCGTCCCGGTCATCGGCTACACCGTAACCTACGCGCTTGCGAATATCGTGCTGCCTCTGCTCGGGCCAATCTTTGTCGCGGCCTTCACCGCAATCTACGGCCATCCACTTACGCCATAGAGCACAGAAGCCGACGCGCCGGAAAATGGGCGAGCACGCATCGCAAGCCGCGATAAAGATCCTGTCCGGCCTCGGGCCGGCCGGGCGGAGCGCTGAAACGTTGTGCATGGTAGTTTGACCCGATCGTTGTGATGGCAATCAACGAACGGATGTAAATCGTATGATGTCAGTCTCTCGGGGGCGACTGGATATACTGCGAATCCGACGTACAGGGCGGCGAGCCTCTGAACCTTGCCGTTGAGTGACTGTGGCAGAAACAGTTCACCGTCATCAG
>NZ_JAELTU010000187.1 GCF_016429015.1 Rhizobium sp. ASV20 | reverse complement strand
TTGTCTCGATCTTCTCAGCCGTCCGAAACCATTTCGTTCTTGCCAAATCAAATCGCCCCGCTGCCCAGATCCGATCCTTTCGCCAAGCCGCGACTACCCAATGGAGGATGGCCGCGCTGCAACTCGCGTAAATCCACCTTGCGGATTCCATGCGCCCGCACGTCAAACAATGTGACAGTGCCGTTTTTTGTCCCTAAATCTGATGTTTTGCCTTTAAACTCGAGATTTTGCCTCTAAACTTGAGACAAGGCTCACAGGGGGGCGATTGGCTGCTATGGAGAGGGAACCGGGTTGATTGCCAGATTGAGAACCGACGTCGGGCCTCAATATCAAATACCACCGAACGAAGTACATCGTTGTCTCGCATGTACGGGCAAAAAGCGGCGTCTGTGGATGCGCAACGCGCAAAATCTCGGAATTAAAGGCAAACTGACACGCAGGCTCCGAGAGATTGTGGACGTGGCGGCGCATGAGCTGCTCCTGTCAGAGCAGGCGTCGCAGCATTGACTAGGGCTCGCCACGGCCTGCGCGATGGATATGGTTCTGTTCGTAATGTTCGTTGCGATGGTTTGAAAGCTTGCATAATCGCGCGACCGGCCGATGACGAGGATCGTCACCGGACCGGTGCGGATCGCAACGTTGCGCGCTTGTCCGATCGCTTCAGACGTTAGAACTTGTAGCTAGCACCGAGCAGCACCCTGTTTTGTGTGGCGCTAAAATCGCCGATGTTCGACCCGAAATCCTTGCTGCCGAAATCCGAGTAACGATATTCGCCGCGGACGAGGATATTGTCGGTGATGGCGTGTTCGAGGCCACCGCCGGCCGTCCAACCGATGAGGATACCGTCTTTCTTTCCGGCGCCGGCGATGTCGACCTTTCCGCCGGCAGCCGCCACACCTGCTGTGGCGAAGACGAGCGTTCGGTCGAGTGCATAGCCGACCCGAGCTCGCCCGGACGCGTCCCATTCCAGCTTCGCCTCTTTCTTATTATCGAAATTGTAGTTGAAGTCGTTCTCGATGCCGTAGACGATGTTTCCTGATTGGAAGTTGTAGCCTGCGTGAACGCCCGCCGCACCATTGTTGATAGTCGTGTCCGACCCGAGATAGCTGCCTTGGTTCCATGAATAGCCCCCCTGGGCGCCAAGATAAAATCCAGACCAGCTGAAGGAGGAGGGGACCTGTTCTACGGCGGGCGGCGTTGGTTCCTGATAGGTCAGGTCGGCGGCAAAAGCCGGCGCCGCGGATGAAATGGCAATGGCCGCCATCGCCAACAGTCTGATCTGCATGGTTGTTCCTCATGTTTCATGTGCATTTAAATCAGGTTCGCCGATCGGTTCAGACCCGACCCGATTGCGAAGTCGACCATGCCAGACATCGGGATTGCGTGGTGTGCTTTCAGATTGCGATTTGTTGCGGGCTCGCCACGTGTGCTCTTCGAAAGAGGGGATAATTATGGGTGGTTTGCCCGTTGCCATGTTGCGGAGTGGGTGACCGGGAGCAATTGCATAGGTGGCGGTTGCTTCGCTCTTGCGGGGTCGAGCGTTCGAACTTTAAGGCCTTTGCTCGCGCAAGGTTGGCGGTGGCAGGCGCATGATGATTGCAAGTCCATGCGGATTGCGGTCGCGAAGCTCGAACGTCCCGCCGTGACCTTTCGTGACAATACCCCGCGCGATCGCCAGGCCCAAGCCGAACCCGGCACCGCTTGTTGCGGTTCTTGCCTTGTCCGCCTTGAAGAAAGGCTCAAGTACCTTCGATTTCAATTCCTCGCTGATGCCGGGACCGTCGTCAGCGACCGAAATGATCACGGCGCCGTCCGGCGCTTGCGTGAGCAGAACTGCGACATGCGATGCATGGCGTGAGGCGTTGTCGATGAGGTTCGAGACCGCTCGTGAGATCGAGCGCGGCTTGCAATCATAGATCAGCCGTCTTGGCCCTTTGAACTGGACCTGCACGCCAACGTCCAGGTAGTCGGATGTTACCGTCTGCAGAAGGCTCGAGAGTTCGACCTTCTTTGTCGTTTCTAGGGTCCCGTCCAGATAGGCGAGGCTTTCGTCAATCATTCCGCTCAGCATCTCGATGTCCTTGAGCATCTTCTGGCGCAGGTCATCGTCTTGGCAGCGTTCTGCACGCATGCGCAACCGGGTCAGCGGTGTGCGCAGGTCGTGGCTGATTGACGTCAACATGGAGGTCCGCGCCTCCATGAGCTCCCGGACACGGTTCCTCATCACGTTCAACGATCCCGCCAGACTGCGCAGCTCGGCCGTACCTTCGGCTTGGAATGGCTCGTCGAGCGCTTCGTCGATGGCGATGCGTTCGGCCGCGGCGGCAAATCTGACAATCGGACGTCCAATCAGCCAGGCGCTGACCAGCGCGAGGACCGCGGTGGGCACGAGAATGAGCACCAGGGTCCCGATGACCGCCGGGAGGATCCACTTTGCGGCTGCAAACGACGGAAGCCGAAAGGCCAGACCCCGATCTGCGGATATTGCGACGATCAGATGGGCGTCACCCGATGAGCGAAAAAAAAGGTTTGGTTCAAGGAAGAGATTGGGATCCAGGCGCTTGCGGATCGCTGCAGGGAGTTCCGCCTGCGAGAGCGGGCTCTTCTCTGTTCGGCGTGCTCGTTTCACGTCGAGCTGGCGCGATCGACAGCGTTCAAGTCTGCGTGCGAACGCTACCCCGCGAGCCGCTGCATCTTGCAATTCCGGTCTATGCGGATTAGATGTGGTTACGTAACCACGATTCTCGGAGGTTCGCCATGATCGTCACCACGCTATCGGGACGAGAACTTAATCAAGACCTTGGGCGCGCAAAGCGCGCCACCAAGGACGGGCCTGTCATTATCACCGACAGGGGTCGGCCTGCGCATGTCCTTTTGTCGTTCGATGAGTACAAGCGGCTTACAGGCAAAATGCGAACGCTTGGAGACATGTTGGCAGCGCCGGGGGCGGAAGAAGTTGACTTGCCGCTCCCGCGGCGCATGGAACGTGCCCAGCCGGTTGATCTGTCCTGATGCTGTTACTCGATACTAATGTCGTGTCCGAGCTGCGCAAGGTCGCGAGCGGCAAGGCTGATCCCAACGTCGTGGTCTGGAACGAAACCGTCGATCCGGCCGAGACCTTCATTTCCTCCGTTGTCCTGCACGAACTGGAGATTGGCGTTCGGTTGGTGGAGCATAACGATGCCGCCGCCGGAAAGGTGCTGCGCAACTGGCTGGAACATACCGTTCTCATGGCGTTTTCCGGCCGCATCCTGCCTCTGGATGAGGCGGCGGCTGTTCAGGCGGCGAAATGGCATTTGCCAAATCCCAAGCCGATCAATGACGCCTATATTGCGGCGACAGCCTTCACCCGTCGGATGACGCTGGTCACGCGCAATATCAAGGATTTCGAGGGCATGGGTGTCGCGCTCGTGAATCCTTGGGATATGCCGGCATAAAAATCGTCTGGGCCATCTGATTGCATCTCGACTGGTTTTCTAGCCGCAACGGCATGACTACGGCTGGAGGCGAGCGATCGCCAAGCGGAGGAACCGCTTCGACTTTGCGGCTACATGCCAATCGCAGATAAGCGGGTCGGCGCGGAATCCACTTTGCTTTTGGTTCCATAATACGGCGTCAGCCATTTGAAATAGTTCCGTGGTGGGTCTGAGGTTCGTATCCCTTCACATCAAGTCAACTACTGTCGGCGATACCCTGTCCGACCTGCACATATCCAGTTCGCCGGCGGAAAGTGCCGCCAACAGCCTCATCAATGTCCGCATTAACAGGAAGTCTCAGATGCGTTGGTTGCCAATTGGCGCTCATCGGGTTCTTTAGGTCCGCGCCGCCGTCGCGGATGGTCGACTTAAGCAGCCAAAGTTAAATCTTGCAGCGTGACCCCAGGTTTTTCCCGCTCCCCAAATCAACTGCCAAGTCTCAAATTAAGTGCCAAGCTTATCTTGTTGAATTTGTTGTCGTCGGAGTCTTCCGGTTAAATGGAAAACGACACCAAAGTCTAACGGCAATGGTCGGATTAAACAGGCGGATGCACTGGCTAACCTTGGAATAGAGGCCGACCTATGATGAAAGTCGCTCGGCAACGAGCGCCGGAATCTCCTTCAGTGCGAAAGCACGGAAGGCGGTAGCGATTGGTGATAGAGGCACATCGCGCCTCTCGAACAGGCCGACTCGCCGGCTTGCCGCGGGATCGGCGAGGTCAAGCACCGCCACACCCTCGTGCGCGCCGAGCATAGTCAGCGACGGCAAGACTGTGAAGCCGAGGCCTGCCTTTACCATCGCCAACAGCGAGGTGACGTTGTAGACTGTGATGAGAGATTGTGTCGAAAGCTGCTTGTACTCTTCGGCCTCTATCCGGTCGGATGCACCGTTGCGGATCAGCGTCACCGCATCGAGATCACTCCATTCCACGGGTCTTTCGAGTCGGCAGAGGGCGTGATCGTCCTTGCAGAGTAACTTGAACCGGTCCGAGAAAAGGGGCGTGAATTCCACGCCGCCCCCGCTGCGGCTTTCGCCGGCTATGCCGATATCGGCAACACCGCTCTCGACCATGCGACGAACCTGGACGGTGTCGATATCGAACAGTTCCATCTGCACCTGCGGCCGAGCTTCAAGAAAGCGCTGCAAAATTGCAGGCAATATGTTCACCGCGACCGATGGCACTGACGCAACGGAGAGGTTGCCGATCCGGCTATGCGCAAAGGCACGCATGATATTCACGGACTTGTCAAAGCTGCGGATCTGTTCGCGGCCGAGATCGAGCATCAGATTGCCAAGGGACGTCAAACTGTTCTTGCGATCGGTCTGGAACAGCGGTCCGCCGATTTCGTCCTCCAGCTGCTTCAGCGTCATGGAGACGGCTGAAGCCGTGCGGCCGACCGCATCGGCTGCATCCTTGATATTGCCGCTCTCCGCGACCGTGACGAAGACCCGCAGTGCTTCCAGCTTGATCATGACGCTCACTTCAATTCTTCTGAAATTGATAACAGAAATATCTGCTTGATTGAAGCGGGTTGTTAACGGATTTTGCCTTCGAACAGAACGGAGTTTGAGATGGCAGAACGCTACGCCAACCTGATCGGCGGCCAATGGAGGCAAAGCCAACGCCTCCACGAAAACCGCAATCCATCGGATGTGACCGACCTGATCGGCCTCTATGCGCAGGCTGATGCCGCCGATGTAGAAGAGGCGGTCGCTGCCGGCCGCGCCGCAATGAGAGCCTGGCGAGCCACCGGGCTGGAACAGAGACAAGCAATCCTCAACCGGATCGGCGCCGAGCTCATGGAGCGCTCGACCGAGCTCGGTGGACTGCTGTCACGCGAAGAGGGAAAACCGGTCGCGGAAGGCCGAGGCGAGGTCTTTCGCGCCGGACAATTCTTTACGTACTATGCCGCCGAAACGCTGCGCCAGTTTGGGGAGAACGCGGACTCGGTGCGTCCCGGCGTCGAGATTGACATGCGGCGCGAGCCTATGGGGCTCGTCGCCGTCATCTCGCCCTGGAATTTCCCAACGGCAACGGCCAGTTGGAAGATTGCTCCGGCGCTTGCCTATGGAAATGCCGTTATCTGGAAGCCGGCTAATGAAACGCCCGCTTCTGCCTGGGCCCTGGCAGACATCATCCATCGCGCCGGCTTGCCGGACGGAGCGTTCCAGTTGCTGATGGGGCCGGGTTCGGTTGTCGGTAACGGCCTTGCCAGACATCGTGGAGTGGATGCAGTCACCTTCACGGGATCCTACGACATAGGCTGCCAGGTGGCGGTCGCCGCCGCGGCGAACCTTACGAAGTTCCAGCTGGAGCTCGGCTCCAAGAATGCATTGCTCGTCATGGACGACGCAAATCTTGATCTTGCCGTGACGGCCGCGATCGGTGGCGGATATTCCGGTACCGGCCAGAAATGCACTGCCTCATCCCGCCTCGTCGTCCATGACAGGATCCACGATATCTTCGTTGAAAAGCTCGCCGCCGCCGTTGCGGCGCTGAAGGTCGGCCATGCGCTTGCGGACGGCACGCAGGTCGGTCCGGTCGTCAGCGAACGCCAGCTTGCCGCGAATTTGGCCTGGATGGACCGCATCCGCGCGTCCGGGGCGGAGGTTGCGACAGGCGGTGAACGCCTGCGCCTTGCGCATGACGGCTTTTACATGTCGCCGGCGCTTGTCACGGGCACCACCAATTCGATGGAATTCAACCGTGAGGAGATGTTTGCGCCGGTCGCTGCGGTACAGAGGATCGGCTCCTATGAAGAGGGGCTTTCAGTCGTAAATGATACACGCTTCGGTCTGGTCGCCGGCATTTTTACCAATTCACTCGCCCGCGCCACCCACTTTCGTCGCCATGTCGAGACCGGCTGTGTCACCGTGAACCTTCCGACGGCGGGGACCGACTACCACGTCCCCTTTGGCGGGCGGAAAGACTCGAGTTTCGGCTCGCGCGAACAGGGCCGCTCGGCGGCCGAATTCTACACCCAGGTCAAGACCGCCTATATTCGGGCGGGAGAGCCGGAGTAAGACCATGGACGCGAATCTTGCCAGCCCTCTCATTGACTGTCTGCAATATGCCAATTGGAGCCCGCGCGTCTTTGCCGAGATGCGGGCGGGCGGCGTTCACGCCGTTCACGCCACCATCGCCTATCATGAGACTTTCCGCGAAACGGTGGCCAACATCATTGCCTGGAATCGGCATTTCGAGCGCCATTCGGATCTCATTTTTCCGGGCCGCTCCGGTGACGACATTGAGAGAGCCATGCGGGAGCGGCGGACGGCCATCTTCTTCGGCTTGCAAAACCCGTCGCCGATCGAGGACGATATCGGACTGATCGAGATCTGCCACACGCTCGGCGTCCGCTTCATGCAGCTCAGCTACAACAACCAGTCATTGCTTGCCACCGGCTGCTACGAGGAAGAAGATCCAGGCATCACCCGCTTTGGCCGCCAGGCCATCGCGGAGATGAACCGGGTTGGCATGGTTATCGATATGAGCCATTCCGCCGAGCGTTCAACTCTGGAGGCGATAGAGATTTCCGGGCGTCCGATCGCCATCACCCATGCAAACCCCCACTGGTGGCATCCGGCGCTGCGCAACAAGTCGGATGCAGTCCTGAAGGCGCTGACGGCATCGGGGGGCATGCTTGGCTTGTCGCTCTATCCGCATCACCTCAAGGACGGATCAAATTGCAGCGTGGAGGGATTTTGTACGATGGTCGCCGAGACGGCATCGCGCTACGGCGTGAAGCACGTCGGAATCGGCAGCGACCTGTGCCAGGATCAGCCGGATTCGGTGGTGACATGGATGCGCAATGGCCGCTGGTCGAAGGTGATGGATTTCGGTGAGGGGTCGGCGGCGGCAGCAGGCTTCCCGCGACAACCGACCTGGTTCGGTAGCAACGCCGATCTTGGCAATCTGCGCGATGGCTTGCGGCACGTCGGCTTCAATGAGGATGAGGTGGGCGATATCATGGGCGGAAACTGGCTGCGGTTTTACCACGCATCCTTCGGGCCGCGGCCATGAGGTCCGGCGCATCTGAGCTGACCTCGGGGCCGGCGCTGGTCTTGCGTTCCCCTGATGCCGTCATGCGCCTTGAGCGGATGGGCGCCTCCTTCCCGACACGGCTCAGTTTCCTGCGCAGCCTGATCCGCCGCCTTGCGGCCAGCAAGGTCATGGTCAGGCGTCTTGTCTGGGATATGAATGATGCTGGTTTCGGTGATGCGGTCTATACACTGACGCTTGGCTCGCATGATTACAGTCTCGTTGCCTTTTCCTGCCCCCTGTCCGACGATCTGCGCTCCGACCGGGTGATCGCCGAGGCTTGGGATACAAGCTTTGTGCTCTATGACGGCATTCCCGATGCCGCCGAGATCGATCGGCTCCGGCGGAATGCGCCACAGCAGGAGGCAGGTCGGTTCAGCCCACGTGACCTCGTGCTGAGCCGTGCCAACAAATCGGTACGCTTCTTCGAACATGTGGCCGATGCATTGGCGCATGGTCGCCAGCCCGAACGGGCACGTCTTTGCGACGTCGGCTACCTGCTGCGAACCACAGCTGTCTACGGCAACGGAAAATTCGGTATTGCCGATCGTGCCGTGCTGGCCGCGCGCGATGGGCTGGATGGACCCTTCCAGGCGGAAATGCTGACGGTCTGGCTAATCCGCGACTTCTCTCACGACCTGGTCGAACATGTCGCGCGCTGCAGAGCGCCAAAGACCTTCGTTCCGCTTGCGCCTAAGCTGCGGCGCCACATCGGAGTGGGCAATTCAACCGGCCTCGGCATGGCACCTTTCCTCGCAAACCATCCGGTGCTCTTGAACAATTGGGTTCTCGCCCGGGAAACCGCCTTGGCCCGCGTGCGAGCAAAAGACAAACTCGACGCTGAGATGATGAGCCGCTTGGCGTGCCTCTGGCGACAGGCGACCCATCACATCGCGCAGTGGTCGGTCGAAGACCGCGCACTGATGGCGCGCATTCTGCGTTTACGTGAGGAGTGGGCTGGGGCCGAAGCCTGGATCGATCCTGCAAGGCTCCAGGCTCGATTGTTCCCGATTGCGGCGTTGCTTGATCGCTCCCAATCCTTGTCGGTGGATTTCCAGGAGTTGCTGGCGGCACTTTTGATCGAAATGGCAGGCGCGGACAGTGATGATCTTACGAGAGGCATGGCTGCTGCGCGGGAGACCGCATTTCAGCCGGGAATGAGCGTCGCATCGCTTCGCGGCCTGTTGCGCGTGAACTATGACTGGGCGATGAGCATCTCTTTCGACGCGGCCGCGGAAATCGCTCAGTTCTGGTATGTGTCCGAGGAGAAGCTGGAGCCGCGTCTTGGAATGCGCGCCGCCGAACCCGGCGAAGAACTGGAGCTGCCGCTCGACATCGCCCGGCAGGTGCAGCAACTTTCGACGGACCTTTCAGGCGCGCCGGATATGCAGACAGTTGCGTCGTTCCTTGCCCGCTTTCCACGGCATCGCCATACGGTTCGCCGTGTCCAAACAACGGCTGCAGCGCCCTATGCGGAAATCCGCGACAATCTGCTTTCGGATCGCTGCTTGCCGATCGACATGCTGCGCTGCAAGCTCGCCTTCTTTGGTGCCTCGAAATTCGATCCCCGATCAGATCGCTGGACACGGATTACCCTCTTCCAGGGTGCGCCGACCGCAGGCGAGATTGCAGCCGGTGAAACAGACAATTGCTGGCTTCCGGTGCTGTCATGAAGACCATCCTTCTCTCCTATAACGAAGTGCAGTCGAGCGCGCGCAAGGCGGCGCGCGGGGCAGGGTTCCCTCACGGCGCTGCGGACGATATTGGCCAGGCCGCGGTGTGGTTGTCAGCACGCGGTGTCGACGCCATCAGCGTCGTCGTCGGGACGTTGGCCGTGCAGGATGTCCTTGCTGTTCTCGACGGCTTAGCGGCGATCGACGCGCTGTGCTGCGGTGAGAGGGACGAGGTCCCGCTGCGTGGTGGTGCTGAGAGCCTGCTTTTGTTGGGCCTTGCCGGAGCGACGGCACGGGAGACGGGACTGCGCCTTTCGTTGGATTTCGGCGGCGGCGACAGTCGTGCGCTGACGTGCCTGCGTGATGCCGCCCAGCTGGCACCGGCGATCCTGCGTCTGATGCCGGGCTATGAGGACTTGGACGGGGATGTGGCGCCGCGACCGGCTGCAATCGATGCAGAAGCCTATGCGGCGGCGCTTGTGCTTGCGGTGAAGACCTATGTGCCCGCCTCAGATCTCTCGCGCGCCCGCGGTGCGGGTGCCGGCACGACCGACAACGATTAGGGATAATGTCATGACGGAGCAGATGATGACGCTCGCTGCGGTCGAGCGCCTGTGCCTCGATGCGCTGACGATGGTGGGGGCGAGCCACAACAATGCGGCTGCGGTTGCTCGCTCGACGATGCTGGCCGAGCGTGATGGCATTCGCAGCCACGGCCTGCTCTATGTGCCGATCTATGCCGAACATGTCCGCTGCGGCAAGGTTGATGGCATGGCGCATCCCGTAGTGTCGCAGCCACGCTCCGGCGCGGTGGTGGTCGATGCCGCGACCGGCTTCGCCCATCCGGCCATCGATGCCGGTTGGGATCGCTTCATCGTCTCCGCTCGACAAAACGGTGTCGCCGTGATGACGGTGTTCAACTCCTACAATTGCGGTGTGCTTGGGCATCACGCCGAACGTATTGCCGAAGCTGGTCTGCTTGGCCTCTGCACCACGCATGCACCGGCTTCAATCGCGCCGCCGGGCGGACGCGTGCCCGTTATCGGTACAAATCCTTTCGCACTTGGAGTTCCTGGCGGGCAAGTCGGGGCGGCAGCGGCCCTCGTGCTCGACCAGTCGGCAAGCGTCGTTGCGAAGTCCGAAATCCTTCTGCGCGCGCGCGAGGAAAGACCGATCGAGCCGGGCTGGGCGCTGGACGCCGACGGCACGGAGACGCTTGATCCTGCAGAGGCCCTCCGTGGCTCGATGGTGCCCGCCGGTGGACATAAGGGCTTTGGTGCGGGCCTCCTTGTGGAAATTCTTGCGTCCTGCCTGTCAGGCGCGGTCCTCAGCAAGGATGCAAGTCCGTTTTCCGGCACGGCAGGTGGTCCGCCGAGGACGGGCCAATGCTTCATAGCCTTCGACCCATCGGCCTTCTCGGCGGGTTTCTCGCAGCAGGTCACAAATCTGGTTGCGGCGATCACTGCGCAGCATGGCGCCCGCCTTCCCGGTGGTCGCAGGCAGGCTGCGCGCGAACGCACCGGGCGGGACGGCGTACTGGTCGACGCATCGTTGATCGAGCGCATCGAGGCGTTTATTCGCTAAAGTTTTTCTGAAATTCAGATCAGTTATTTCGGTTTGATAAAAGTCTGTGGTTTCGACATCGTAATATTCAAGACCACCACAAACAATAAGGGGAACGGATATGAAGATCATGGCATCGATTCTTGCGGGAGCTTTTCTCTCCTGCATGGCGCTCGGCGGCACTGCTGCCCGGGCTGCAGAGTGCGGTACGACCGACAAGATCACAATCGCGGAAATGACCTGGCTTTCTGCGGGTACGCTCGCCTATGTGACCAAGACCATCCTCAACAAGGGCTACGGCTGCGATGCCGAGATTGTGCCGGGTGACACCGTGCCGACGGCGTCCTCCATGCTTGCGAAAGGCCAGCCGGATATTGCGCCTGAACTCTGGGTCTCGACCGTCAAGGCGACTTGGGACCAGATGTTGGCAAAAGGCACCGTTTACAAGGCAGGTGACATTTTTGCGAGCGGCGGCCAGGAAGGTTGGTGGATACCGGACTATGTCGCCGCCGCGCACCCGGAAATCCGCTCGGTCGACGACCTGAAGAGCAATTGGAAGGTGTTCGAGGACGAAACCGCACCTGGCAAGGGCCGCTTCTATGCATGCCCTCCCGGCTGGGGCTGCGAGATCATCACCAACAACCTTATCAAGGCGCTTCACCTCGACGAGAACTACGAGATTTATCCAACCGGTTCCGGCGCCAACCTCAAGGCGACCATTGCGAGGCAGGTGTCGCGCAAAAAGCCCTTCATCGGCTGGTACTGGGGCCCGACCGAGGTCATCGGCAAGTATAAGCTCAAGAGACTGGAAATGCCGGCCTATGACGCTGTCAAATTCACCTGCCTCACCGACGTCAAATGTGAGAAGCCTGAGGTGACCGGCTGGGCCGTCGGTGAAGTGGCCGTTGCTGCAACGACAAGCTTGAAGAAGAAGGCGCCCGCCGTGGCGGACTTTCTGTCGAAGATGCAGGTGCCGAATGCCGAGATCAGCGATGTGCTCGCCTGGGGTGACGACAACAAGGCTTCGCCCGAAGAGGTCGCCACTTACTTCTTCAAGAACTACGAGAGCATCTGGACCAAATGGGTTCCGGCCGATGTCGCGGCGAAGGTGAAAGCCTCGCTCTAAGGGCTTTCCCGGCAGGCGGCGCAATCAAGCAAATGCGCCGCCTGCCCGGACATTGAGAGGCAGCTCATCTCTGAAAGGCTTGCATCGTGACAGACAATTTTCCCGATCTCATCGACACTCACGACCTTCGCTCCGCCATCGACGATGGCTTCAGCTGGATCGTGACGAATTACGGCGACACATTCGAGCGGCTGTTGATGCCGTTGCTCAAACTGCTGAGCGCCATGGAGGCCTTCCTGCAATGGCTGCCCTGGTATGTCACGATCGCCGCGGTTGCCGTCTTGACCTACTCGGCGGCACAAAGCCTGAAGGCGACCGGTGCCGCGGTCGTTATGCTTGTCCTTATCGGCGTATTAGGCCTGTGGGACGACGCCATGGCGACCATTGCACTCATGCTTGCCGCGACCGTGGTCGCCGTGGCACTTGGTATTCCGCTCGGCATTGCGATGGCGCGCTCGAACTGGCTGCGTTCGCTGACGCTTCCGCTTCTCGACATCATGCAGACGCTGCCCATCTTCGTCTATCTCATTCCCTTCGTCATGCTGTTCGGACCTGGAAAGATCCCGGCCATTCTCGCCACCGTGTTCTTCGCGATTCCGCCGGTAATCCGTCTGACCGATCTCGGCATCCGCCAGGTCGATGACGAGGTGGTGGAGGCGATTGTCGCCTTCGGCGCGACGCCACGGCAAAAACTCTTCAAGGTTCAGATCCCGCTTGCCTTGCCGACCATCATGGCAGGCATCAATCAGACGACGATGATGGCGCTCTCCATGGTGGTCATCGCTTCGATGATCGGTGCGGGTGGGCTCGGCTATCAGGTATTGCAGGGTATTCAGCGCCTGGAAGTGAGCCGTGGCCTCATTGCCGGAATCGCCATCGTTTTTCTCGCAGTCATCTTTGATCGCATCGCACAGTCCTATGGACGACGTGCCCAGAAACTTCGTGCAGGCGGAGAGTGAGGCCGTGATCATGTCCGATGTCAAAATCCAGGTCGACAAAGTCTACAAGATCTTCGGAAACCGCCCTGGCGATGCACTGGCCGAACTCAGGGCCGGCGCGCGAAAGGCAGAAGTGCTGCAAAAGACCGGTTGCGTCGTCGGGCTCAAGGATATCGATTTCTCGATCCGCCGCGGCGAGACCTTCGTCATCATGGGGCTGTCCGGCTCCGGGAAATCGACCCTTATTCGCCACTTCAACCGGCTGATCGAGCCCACGGCCGGTCGTATTCTCGTCGACGGCCGTAACATAGTGGACATGAACGCCAAGGAGCTTCTCGCGCTTCGCCGCCACGGCATCTCCATGGTGTTTCAGCGGTTCGGCCTCCTGCCGCACCAGACGGTGCTCGAGAACACGATCTGCGGGCCGATCCTGCAGGGCGTCAGTCGGCGTGACGCAGTGGCGCTTGGCATGGAGCAGTTGGAACTCGTTGGTTTGAAAGGGTTCGAGAACCGCTTTCCGAGCCAGTTGTCGGGCGGCATGCAGCAGCGCGTCGGTCTTGCAAGGGCATTGGCCACGCAGGCTGAGGTGCTTTTGATGGATGAGGCATTCAGCGCGCTCGATCCGTTGATCAAGAGCGACATGCAAGATCAGTTGAAAGACATCCAGGCGCGGTTGAAGAAGACGATCATCTTCATCACCCATGACCTTGACGAGGCCCTTCATCTTGGCGATCGCATCGCCATCCTCAAGGATGGCGAGCTGCGGCAGGTGGGCACAGGCGAGGAAATTCTATTCCGGCCGGCCGACGACTATGTCGAGCGGTTCGTGCGGAAGGTGGACCTATCGCGCGCCATGTACGCCTACGAAGCCTTTGAGAAGGTGCCGGTGTTGACGGAGGCCGAAGCAACGGTTGAGCGATCTGCGGCGTTGCTGTGTCAGCATCAAGGTGTGATTGTCTCCAATGGCGTTGCGCCGCGCCTCCTCTCGCGAGGTGTCTCCGCTGACGCTCTTCCGACAGCGTCCGTGGAGGCCGGGGTAGCGATCGGCCAATGTTTTCCGCTACTCGCTGCGGCGGATGCCATCCTCGTCACCGAGTCCGGCAAGCCAACCGGTATCCTGACGCGCGAAATGGCGTTTAAGGCTTTGGCCCGCTCGGCTCGTGCAGATCGAATGGGCTAGAGGCCAATTTCAAGAGAAGATATCCGATGACTTCTTATGTACTGACCGTTGCGTGCAAGTCGACGCGCGGGATCGTGGCAGCGATATCGAACTATCTGGCCGGCGAGGGCTGCAACATCGTCGATTCCAGCCAGTTCGACGATCTCGATACCGGCATGTTCT
>NZ_JAELTU010000186.1 GCF_016429015.1 Rhizobium sp. ASV20 | reverse complement strand
AGATGTTGGCCCAGGCCTTTCGCTCGGCGGCCTTGGTCCGAATGGCATTAGTGTCGTAACCCTTATCGGCCAGGAGGATATCTCCTTGGCCGAGTTCGTCCGTCAGCGCGTCAGCCTCGGTGCAGTCGGCGATCTGACCGCCGGTCAGGCGAAGGTTGACGGCACGGCCTTCTGCGTCGACGAGCACGTGGATTTTGCTCGTAAGTCCGCCGCGGGAACGTCCCATGCCACCATCATCTCCATCCCCTTTTTTCCCGTGGCCGCGTGCTGATGAACGCGGACACAGGTCGAGTCAATCATGACGATATCGCCATCGTAAGCCTTTGAAACCGCTTCAAGCAGCCTGTCCCAAACACCAGCCTTTCGCCAGTGGACGAAGCGGTTGTAGCAGGTGCTCGGCGGACCGTAGCGCTCCGGGACCTCCGTCCAGGGTGAGCCCGTTCGAAACCGCCAGAGAATGCCACTCAGGACCCGCCGATCATTAACGGGGGCAACGCCGCGTGGCTTGTTGGGCAACAACGGCGATATGATCGACCATTCATGGTCCGTCAGTTCGTAGCGACGACGCGTCATAAAAGACTTCCCTATTCGAAAGCCTTGAATCACAGCGCGCCATAAACAAAAAGAATTTTTATGGGTTTACGCCGCAGTAGATCCGCCTGATATTTTGAAGGGTAAATGTGTCGGACTGCAAGCTTTTACAAGCCGAGCGAACAGATGTTGAAAATAAAACAGCCCATCGTCCATGCACAAGGGACATTCGAGTGACGAACAGACTCTGGATACTTCTTCTGGTACTCTTTTCAAGCAATGCACACGCTTGCCAATCAGCCATGTCGCAATCCCGTATGAACACCGTTATGGAGAAGTTGTTCCAGCTATCCACGAAAGGAACCGTGAAGGACGAGGATCTCTCGTTCCTGCGAGCCGACAAGCAGATCGATTCGAACGTCTACTTCCAGAAGGCAAGCGTCGGGATCGTCGAGGGCGACACCTTCATCGTCTTCAATTCGGACAGAAACGAGCTTCAGATCCGGGACGACATCTGGACCGGCAAGGGAAAATCCGAGCCCGAAATCCTCTTCTACAAGAACTCGAAGCTGCTGATCCCGGCCAGCACATCGGAAGCCGAACGGTCCGGAGTCATCGTCTTCTCAAAAGACAATGTCTGGGTCATCCAGCCTGCCGAAAAGTGCGCCGGCAGATACGCGAGGACGCAGATGTAGCGGTTTGAGACCGAACGCGCGTCTGCACGATGCACTGTACAATGCTCGGAAGGATGAAACATCAACGCTTCAACCGCCACCCGTTTATGAGTTCACGACCTAAGTTGAATTATAGTCGCAAGATTTGGCAAGGCCAGGTAGCATCAATACAATACAAGCTTGTTTTTCCAGCACTCACAATTAAGCGTTGCCTAAGCTGCATTGAGAACAGACGCTGCGGCCTTTTCACTGCAGCAGGACGGGTGCAGCCACTGCGAGTAACTTCGATGTCCGAAACGTCGAACAGCTTCATGATCTGAATGATAGATCCTGTTGTCGAGCAGATTAGCGGCTTGCAACCGATGAACGCATGGAAAATGCGATCTATCCGACAAAATATCACGTCGCATTGGTGGTAAACGGTGCGCTACACTTTCAAGGTGCTTGATCAAATCAAGCGAATTTTGGCGAAAAGCCATATCGATGAGGAAGATCAATTGGCGGTCTGTCGAACCGTGGCGGCAATTCTGCCTTCGGAACCGTCACCATCCGTGTTCGCCAACACGCCGATGCGCCAACAAAAGGTGGGCGCTCCAGGTTCGACCTCGCCAATACGATGTGTTTAATAAGCCCTGGCTCGCATTGTTAGTCATAAATTGCCGAGTTCCAACTGTATGCGAATACTGGCAACGAGATTTTGAAGATTTGCAACTCCGTGATCGGTTAGGGCCGTGGTGCCGTGGCCTGCCGCGGCGCCCTCATCGCTGCTATCCGGATTGCAGCCAGTTTCCAGGAATAAGTCGAGGCTTTCATCACCGGGCGTCGCTTCGTGGCCGAGTGCATAGGACAGGATGGGCGAGCCATTGGCGCCCCTTGGTCGCTCGCATCTCCAATTAAACGAGGCCGACGACTTCCACCTTCGACTTTCTGGTTCTGCTATATTGTCGAGATCACAAATAACTCTGACACCCTTGTCGAGTGAACTGCCACTGCATAGCGCTGGCATAGGAACAAAGACATCTGTTCCACCATCACGTGGCTCAATGAAACCGAATCGCTTCTCATCATTGAAGAGTTTGACGATACCGATTATCGTTATGCCTTCGCTTGAGCTGCGCGGCAGTCAGCAACGATATTACGCGACATTTATATAGTTTTCTTGATAGACTTTCAGTCGTCAACCGTGACGCTACTTGGGATGTGGCGACGCCATTGGCGCTAAATATTTAGCCATTACTCCCATCGTGAATTAACCTTTGAAGATGGCCCTCATCATTCTTAACGCCGAACAAACGGCTTGTATGCCACCCAATACGGGATCGTTTCATCACTTTGATTGTCGACGTTTCGATCTAAGTTTCTGTTGTGGCATGAGGCGCCTGTCCATCATGAAAAGCACGTTTACGGCCGCATCGATCATCTGATGATGGTCACGCATGACATCTCCGCTACAGACGATCTGCAGATCTTCGTCGACACTTGACACGATCTCGTACTCGAACGCGACATGAAGCCCTTCCAGTTGTCGAGAAACTATGGTCGAAGTGATGGCAATCGGCTGCTGTGATACCAGCTTTTAAACGCTATATGGTAACCCACCAGTTGCCGTGACACATTGAACCGCAAATTTAATTTGGTATTGGGAAATATAGACCTTTTAAGGCGATGCTTGATGGCTTACCGTATCTTCCTCGGAGCACAGCCAAGTCTATTCGACTGGGAGCCTCGAACTGATGGAGCATATGTATTATGACGGGTTTTATTGAGAAATGGTCTGCCAAAAAGGCCGAAAAGCCCAAGGCCGGTACCCGCAATGCGGTTGAATCCTTTCAGCAAAGGGTCGCGGAGCAAAAGACCTATCTTGAACAATACGAGCGAGACGCCGCAAGCTTCAAGAAATGGCGTTCGACGTGGTTCCAGCACGTTCCGGGCGGCTTTGGTGTCAGCATTGGCCGCGACGCTGTCAGCGCAGGCAACGACCTGAGCTACGTCGTTGTCGAAACCGTGCAGCAGGTGGCCGAGTTTCTTGATGATCTTGCCCAGCATGCTGAGCACGATCTCGGCTTCCAGAAGGCGCTCGAGGATAATCGCTCCCGTCGCGCCGCACTCCTGAAAGCGGGAAGGAAACCCGCAAAGGCATCCCGCGTGAAGCCGGCCACGGAGCAAGCAAGTTCAAAACAGAGAATTAGACGGGCGACAAAAGCCACCACCTGAACCAATGCCTAGCCCGCCACGCTCGGGCTTTTCCTACCTTCACGCCATCACCATTCCCATTCCGACGCTCACACCATTCCGCTTCGTCGCTTGCGAAGACCGGTGGAGCTTTGATCAATCTCTGTGGCGTGCAGATATTTGTCCTCTGCGAATTGCATGCGGCTTGTCAATGGTCAGATCGAATTTGGTCCGCCTGCGATTTCGAATAACGTCTCAAGAATAACCGCTCGTGACCGCTGTTGCATCGCTTTCAAGCCATCTTCTGAAATGGCGGCACTCTAGCGACTGTTTACCGGCAGTTAGAGTTTACATAATTGCTGCCGGGCACCCCTGGCCCAGCATCGATGTATGCTTGCCAATGCAATTCGTGCGCATCTTGCAGAATTTCGCATCACTATGTCGGAAGGCACTCGCGCTTTGCCGACGGCAATGAATACACCCCAAAAGCGACGGGAATGATTTTACCGATCTCGCCCGAAGTGCACTGAAAGTAGCGGCCGACTGGGAGCAATTCTTGGATTTGATGTCATGACCTCGACAGCGATGGCCGCAGCCATTGCAGATCCGAAGGTCTTCAAGTCCGGCAGCCCGGACTTGAAGACCTGCTCGGACGTCTAGGCAGGGCATTGCTCCGTGCTCTATTCGGTGCGTCGGGTTCAAGCACTTTCAGGGTGTCAGCGTCTTAGATGGGTAGCCGGGTTCACTTGCGGCTGGGTTGTCGGTTTAGCAGCACCGGATGCTGCGTAGGTTATACAAACGCGTCTCGGCGATATGACGCAGGATGAGGCCGACGCCGATCTTGGTATTCGCTACGGGCTCGGAGATTTTTCCAATGGGCATGCGACGGCACTTTATCCAGAGTGGGTAGTGCCCGTCTGTTCGCCAAGTCACTTAGATCCGGATGAAGGGTTGACCGCGCCCCAATCTGAAGCGCTGCTGCACCCGCTACCCGATCGGCAGGATGGGTCATTTGAGCGAAAGAAACTGGTATGGGTTTAAGCGCGTGGACGTCTCGATTTCGACGCGCTCGACATGGCGCTGAGCGCAGTCGAGACCAGTGTCGGGGCTGCGATCGCGGACGTCGTCCTTGCTGACAGGAAGATCCAAAATGGGCGCCTTGTCGTTCCGATACGCACGGCTGTTCCGGCCGGATTTCCTACTATCTGGTCCGTAGGCCAGAGTTACGGCGCAGGAAACAAGTCCGCATCGTTGAAGATTGGATTCTGCGCGAGATAGCCGAGGCCCACGAAATCATTGCGCCCTGTGCACCGAATGGCGATTCCCGGCAACTCAGGCAAGGAGTTGCCATCTAGAGAAGGCGGACCGTAGCAGATCTCGTGAGGCGACACGTGGCTTAGTGGACAAGGTCTTGCCACTGGCCGGTCGCAGGTGCCGCATGTCGATTTGCTTCGGCGATCAGATCGCGAAGACGCTCAAGCTTCTCGCGATGAAGCCGTTGCAAAATACCAAGAGCAGCTTCGCCGTTGGCCTGACTAAGGCAGCGCGTGAACTCATCCATCGCATCAGCAGTCTGCCTGAGCCGCCCTGCTTGCTGCAAATCCAGTTGCCGGATAAAGGTAGTACGACTATTGAACGACCGGATCATCTTCAACGCGAGTCCGTTGCCGCTCATCGCAGCTATTGTCTCAAGGATCGTTTCGATGAACGAGACATAGGCTAAAGCGTCGTGAACCCTGTCAGCGTCCATCGCGATGAAGCCCGCCTTCGGAAAATCGTCAATATGTGCGGCGATGATGTGTTTTAGCACAGCGAAGGCGACTTCATATTCTTCCGCGATCTCTGTCACCCTCAGTGCTTTCGAAAAATAGCCGCTTCCCGGCAGCACCTGAATGATCCGCTCCTCGGCAAGCATTATCAACGCCTCGCGCACCGGCGTCTTGCTGACATTGAGCCGGCCGGCCAAGAGACCGATGTCCAGCTTTATCCGCGGCGGGATTTTTTGAAACAGGAGGAGATCCTTCAGCCGACGATAGGTCTGAACGGTTTTAAAGCGATCGTTCCCGGGATGATCGTCGGCTAGATTTGCATCAAGATTGAACATTGCTCATGCCTCCAGTCATCACGTTGACTTGTCCTGGTGGCCACATCAGACCGGCACGCCGCGTCGGCGGCTTGCGGCTTCACAGAATTTCGACACTGATGCATAAATCGCCCTACCCAAAGGCAACCGACATTTTACAGAAAACCCTCAAGCACTGACAGTCCGAAAAACCGTAGTTTCCGGAATTCCTCTCCACTCGACTTGCGGCCAGGGAGGTCCCTGCTCGAGCTCGCCTGCCAAGGTTCGTCGGCCGCTGTGATGCCGTCCGAACGCGGCCGTCAGGAGCACTTCCCAATCGTCATATCGAACAAGACGCAGCCTGCCAATCGCGCAGCTTGCCGCTCGCATCGTGAGCGAGCGGGCAAACAGTCGCCTCTGTGGCCTAACAAAGGCCGCGCGGTGCACGGCTTTATACATGCTGGTGACAAATTCCGAATTCCGTCGCTCTGGAGGATAGCCGAGAGCCAGTGGACTGGTTCGTCCGACTGTTATCGATGCGACGGCGACCGCCGGATATCCTGCACCGGATTTTCCTGCAGTTCACAATACGCCACGAAGGCAAATGTAGCGAGCCGAAAGAACTGATCGGACCATCATCGCCGTCATATTTCGCTAAATCCTTACAAGGCGCCAATATAAAAAGATATATTAGAATATATTCAAGAATATCAAAGTATATACTTGCGTTTTCCATCGCCGCTATACAAGCTCCGAAATATGAAGGAGACATGACAATGAACAAGGCAATCTCCATTCCCCTGAGCGCCGACGTCTTGCCGGCGACAAATGCTTCGACAACGCTTCGCGACCTCATTCTTTCGAAGGAGCTGGCATTTCTGATGGAAGCGCATGATGGGCTTTCAGCAGCGATTGCGGCACGCGCTGGCTTCAAGGGGCTTTGGGCGTCCGGTCTGTCGATCTCTTCGGCTCTTGGCTACCGCGATGCCAACGAGGCAAGTTGGACGCAGGTCGTTAATGTCGTCGAATGCATGGTAGATGCCACCGGCATTCCTGTTCTAGTCGACGGTGACAGCGGTTTCGGCAATTTCAACAATGCCCGCTTGCTTGCCAGGAAGCTTGAGCAGCGCGGCGCAGCCGGCGTCTGCCTCGAAGATAAGGGATTTCCGAAAATGAACTCCTTCGTCGGCGATCGGCACCCTTTGGCCGACATCGCCGAATTTTCGGGTCGTCTAAAGGCGGTCAAGGATACGACGGGATCCGATTTCGTCCTTGTTGCTCGCATCGAGGCCCTGATCGCCGGCCACAGCCTCGACGAGGCGTTGCATCGGGCAGACGCATATACGCAAGCCGGAGCGGACGCCATCCTCATTCATTCCCGCAAGGCTGTTGCGGACGAGATCCTCGCCTTTGCCAACGAATGGAGCAACAAGCTGCCGGTCGTCATTGTCCCGACGAAGTACTACAAGACGCCGGTTTCGGCTTTCCGCAGCGCCGGAATCTCGACCGTCATCTGGGCCAACCACACAATGCGGGCAGCGATCGCCGGCATGCGTGACATATGCGGTCGCATCCAATCTGAGGAAAGCATTGCCGGCATCGAGGAAGAGGTTGCTGCCTTGGAGGAACTCTTCGACCTGATTGGCTATGACGAGCTCGCACGGGCGGAAGAACGATATCTCCCCAAGCTGACGGCTTAGCGCCGCAGAAAGACGCTGCAAGATTGCACGGGAACCATTGTGATGGAGGCGCTCATGCTGGCGCAACGGACAAGCCTGTTCGGCTCATCGGGAACTGCAGCGGCACGCGCTGCCGCAAAGGCGGCAGCGGACGCGGGCAAGGAGATTATCGATCTTACCGCCGGCGAGATCTGGAGCGATCTGGCGCCGACGATACGGAGGGGCGCGATTGACGCCATCGATAACGGCATCAATCGCTATACCGACACGATCGGCATGATTGAGTTGCGCCAAACGCTGGCATGCAAGATCTCGCTCGACACCGGACAGGTTTGGAAGGCGGATGAGGTCGCGATCACGAGTGGCGCCAAGCAGGCGTTGTTCAACGCCGCCATGGTCCTGCTCAATCCGGGGGATGAGGTCATTATCCCGGCCCCTTATTGGACGACGTTTCCGGCTCAGGTGTTGCTTGCCGGCGCGACGCCGGTCTTTGTCGACACCCGGAATAACGGCTATGTGCCGCACATCGAGGATATCAAAAGAGCGATCAACGATCGAACGCGTGCAATTGTCGTCAACACGCCGAATAATCCAACAGGGATCGTCTATGATTTACAGACGCTGGCGGCGATCGCGGAACTCGCGATCCACCGCAATCTCTGGATCGTTTTCGATGAGTGCTACGGCGATTTCGTCCATGGGCACCACACGCATCATCCAATCGTTTCCATCGCTCCCGAGGCACGAACCCGAACTCTGATCATCAACGCGTTCAGTAAATCGCTGGCACTTACGGGATGGCGTATAGGCTATCTTGCCGGTCCAAAGGAGGTGATCCATGCCGTCAGGGCTTTGCAGTCGCATACGACCTCCAATGCCAATGTGATTGCCCAGCATGCAGTACTCGCGCACCTTCGGCAAACCGACGGCAGCTATGAAAGCCGGCTGCGCTCGCAGATTGCGAGTGCCAGACAGATCGGCCTCAACGTGCTCTCCCTACTGACGCGAATACCCGTTCCGAAGGCACAGGGAGGCTTCTATTTCTATCTCGATCTCTCTGCATTTCTACGTCCCTCAGAGAGAAGCGCTCGAGCAGCGACGGCAGACGACATCGTCAATACCCTGCTTTGCGAAGCCGGCGTCGGCACCGTCTCCGGGACCGCGTTTGGCGACCCCGCGGGGCTTCGGCTCTCCTACGGCATTGCCCCGGAAAAGCTTGAGGCCGGCCTGATCCAGCTGGTCGAAACCCTGAACGCCTGGGAATGACACTGCCAGCCCCTCGAACAAAAGGCTCATGCGATGCGTATCAATAACCCCAGCAAAGCCGTCATTCTCGCCGCCGGTTTTGGCTCCCGCTTGCGACCGTTGACAGAGTTGAGGCCGAAACCATTGGTCGAGGTCAACGGCACGCCGATCCTCCATAACGCACTTCGGAACTTAGAGGCGGTCGGTGTGAAAGAGGTGACGATCGTCGTCGGTTACCGTAAGGATGCCATTGAATATGCCTGCGGGCGGCGCTTTGGCGGATTGGAAGTCAACTATGTCGAATCGACTGTATTCGACAGGACCGGCAGTGCCTATTCGCTGTGGCTTGCACGCGAAGCGCTCATGCAGGGAGATATCTATCTGCTTGAGGGCGACGTCTTCTTCGAGCTTGCTGCGTTGCGCTATCTAATCATGAAAGATGCGCAGAATGTCGTCGCAGTCGCCCCCTTCGAAGCCTCGATGGAGGGGTCAGCCGTCATTCTCTCCGACGGCGGCTACATCACTGAATTTCGCATGAGGCAGACGGCTGCCAACCTCACCGACGGCGTGCCGCAGCTTTTCAAAACGATGAACCTCATCAGGCTCGGGGGCGATGATCTGCGTTTCAAGCTCATTCCCTATCTGGATGAACTCATCGGCACGGGCGCGGTGAAGGCTTACACCGAGGAGCTGTTTGCGAACCTCATCGCGCACCGGGGCTTGCTGCTTGCTGCGGCACGTTGTGACGACGTCAGATGGTGCGAGATCGATAGCGCAGACGATCTGCGTGCCGCAGAGGCGATTTTCACGACGGCGCGGCAACTGGCCTGCTAGGCGCTGAGCTATAAGAGGACGCAAGATGCTACGCTACCTCGTCGATCCCGCGAATGCTATCACAACGGCAGGCTTATTCTGCTCATCGACAGCCCTTTATCTAGCGCTGGCAGGGCGTCTCGATCTTGCCGTTGCAGTAGCCTTGTGGGCCGTTCTCGCAGACCACGTCGACGGGGTGGTTGCCGGTCGCACGCAAAATCGCGCGGCAGACGTCGCCAGGATGGGCAAGAGCCTTGATGGATTTGGCGATATTATCTACGGCGCCCTGTTGCCTGCGATCATTTTGGTACAGTTGAATGACGCTTCGCCATTCTCATTTTTCGTCGCAACAGCGCTCGTGCTTGCTGGCACGATCCGTCTCAGTTACTTCGCAAACTTTGGCAAGTCCGAAGACGGTCGCTTCCTCGGTGTCCCATTATCCTACGATATCCCGCTGTTGGCACTCCTGTTTCTTGGCCGCCCAGTCTTTGAAACCGACATATTTCTGCTGGTCGCAAACATCGGCTTCCTTGTATTGGCCGTCGCCCATATCGCCTCGATACGGGTGCCATCGCCCAACCGTCTTGCATATGTGGCAATCGCCGCTTTTGCGCTTGCCGCGTCCGGCACGCTGGCGATGCGCGGAATTTAGCACGTCGCGCGAATTGACAGAGAGGAGTTTTTGCCATGAAAGCGGAATTAAATCCCGTTCCAGACGGGGGAATTGCCAATAGAGTGCGATGGCTTGCTCCGTCGGGAACCTCGATGGCGCGCCAGGCTGCGCAAAATGCTTTCTCCAGGCAGTGCAAATTCATCGACTTTACGATCGGTGAGCTTGCGCTTTTCCCCGACGAATTGATCAGGCAAGCGGCGATAAGCGCCATCGCTGAGGGAAGGAATCGCTATAGCGACACGATCGGGCTACCGGCACTGAGACTGGCTATTGCACGGGAGATTTCCGCCGAAACCGCACTGACTTGGACAGCTGAAGAGGTGGCGGTTACCGCTGGCGCGAAGCCCGCGCTGGTGTTCGCATGGTTGACACTGCTCGACCCTGGAGACGAGGTCATCGTGCCCGTTCCCTACTGGCAGACATTTCCGTCACAGATTCGATTATGCGGCGGCGTGCCTAGATTCGTTCGGCATCGCGATGACGGTCAGCTTGATGTCACCGATGTTCGGCGCAACATCACGGATAAAACGCGCGTCCTGCTTATAAATACACCCAACAACCCGACCGGCGCAGTTTATCGAGATGACATCTTGCATGAAATGGGAGACATTGCAGTAGAGCACGATCTCTGGATCGTGTTCGATCAGTGTTATCGCTCGTTCGTTCATACAGGCGATCGCCACAAGCACATCACTGAGCTCATTCCAGAGCTTCGCAAACGAACCATCACGATCGACTCCTTCTCTAAAGCCTTGGCAATAGCGGGATGGCGCGTTGGATTCATGCTGGCGCCGAACGCGATTATTACGGCAGTCCGGGCGCTGCAAAGTCATATGACATCCTGTGCCAATGTCATTGGGCAGTACGGCGCGCTTGCATATCTCAACGCAGAAACAGACCGTTTCCGCAAGAGAGCCGTCGACCATCTGAGCGAGAACAGAAAGAATGGACTCCGTATTCTTTCGGAACTCAACGGCGTCGATCCGCCGCTCGCACAAGGCGGGTTTTACTTCTATCTCAACATCGCCAGACTGCTTGGTCGTCAAGCGGGCGATACGCGGATTCACTCCTGCGATCACTTGACCCAATTCCTCAACGAAAGAACCGGGGTTGGAACCGTGCCGGGCTCGGCCTTTGGCGACCCACTGTCAATCCGCATTTCATATGCGGTTGAACCGGACGATCTTCGCGAGGGTCTGGAGCGCTTGGTAAGGGCCTGCAACAGTCTCAGATAAGCCCTAGCCGAAGATGAGGAGGCGGAGAATGCCGGATATGATCCAATCGCAACCCTGTGGAAGCGGCGACGTCTATCGAGCTCTCGGAGTGGAGCCTCTTATCAACTGCGCTGGCACCCGTACGGCATATGGTGGATCCAATCCATTGAATGCGGTTCGCCTTGCGATGGACGAGGCCTCAACATGTTTCGTAGACCTTGACGAGCTTGGCGAAGCAGCCGGACGGCGGATTGCCGGGTTAACGGCGGCGCCGTGGGGAATCGTCACCGCTGGCAGCGCCGCGGCCCTTGGTTTGGCGACGGCAGCGTGCCTTGCTGGAAACAACCCTGAATTGGTGAGACGCCTTCCGAATCTTCCCGATGGCTATCGACGGCTCGTTCTTGTGCCGAAAGGTCATAGGTTTCCATACGAGCAGGCAATCGAAACTGCCGGAGGGAAGATCATTTCCGCGGAGACCGTCCCGCATTGCAAAGAGATCGTCGCATCAGGCGACGTCAGCATGATTTGCCTGATTGCGAAGGCAGAGAACAGCACTGAAATCAAGGTCGAGTCGCTGCTCGAAACTGCGCGTACGAACAGTGTTCCGATCCTTGTCGATGCTGCAGCGCGAGCGCCGAGCAATCCGGATCGTTGGCTTAAAGCGGGAGCAGATCTCGTTGTCTATTCCGGTGGAAAATTCCTTAGAGGCCCGCAGTCCACGGGCTTCCTGCTTGGTCGAGAGGATCTGTGCCGTGCCGCTTGGGTCAACGGCGCGCCCCATCAAGCCTACGGAAGAATGATGAAAATCGGCAAGGAAGAGATCGTTGGTGCGCTCGTCGCCCTGGAGGAGTGGCTATTGCGCAGGGATCAGGTCTTGCAGCTGCAGTCGTGGCTGAAGCGGCTGAAGAACGTGCAGGACGCTATAGCGTTTTCCGGTGTGAGATTCTCGGTGGTTGCACCGGACCCAGCCTCTCTTTCACCGAGACTACGTGTCGACTGGAGCGAGACGAGCTTAAGGCTCACTTCGGAAGAACTGCGATTGCGCCTCCTTGAAGGCCGCCCGCGAATACAGATTCAGGATTTTTGGTCGGGCAGAAAGTTCGTCCTGATCGACCCCTTTAATCTGGGCGACGATGAATCACATATCGTCGGCCGCACCATCTCGGACGCGCTGGCAGCAAGCGACGTTTCAAGAGCAGTGGAACCTGTACCAGGAAGCGAGCCAGAATTGGCTGGTCTGTGGCGAGCGGAGCTCGGTTATTCTTCGGGAAAGGTCGAACATGAACTCCGAATTGAGTGCGACGAACACGCCATATGCGGCGAGCATCTTTCCGAATTCTCCAGCGGTGACCTTGATGGAAGTATCGGTGTTGACGGCGCTTTCTCCTTCACATCGCGGCACGAATATGAACCGGCGGATCTGTATTTTTCATTTCGAGGCCGGCAAGTCGAGTTGGGCAGCCTCATCGGAACTGTTGCACTTGGTTCGGCGTCGCCCGAACATGCCGGGCCGGTATTTCAGGGCCAATTCGGAACCGCCCCTTGGAGTGCGCGGCGGCTGAGTGGGTTCAATTGAGATGTGGGTGGCACCGCAACGTCACAGAGCAACCCCGAATGCCGACCACACCGGCGGATGGGCGGGCGCACTGGTTGATCCTGGTTTTCGGCGCTTTTTCCTTGCGAGCACAATCTATCACGGAGGTGTTTGGTGCGCCGTGTTGCTCATGAGCTGGCAGTCAACAATGGCATCGGCCTGGTCAGCCGGACCTGCACTTGTGCAGTGTGCGTTCGCATTGCCGGTCTTGCTTGTTGCATTTTTTGTCGGACGCCTGTCGGATCGAGGCCCTACGAAATCACTGGTGGTCTGGGCCGTTGCAGCGGCGGCCGCCATTGCCGTGATCGGCGGAGTTGTTGGAATTGGAATGGCGCCAACGACGATCGACGTGACGAGCCTATCTCTGCTCTTCGGGGTCGCGTTCGCATTGGTCATGCCCGGATGGAATAGTTGGGGTGCAGAGCTCGTCCCTGCAGGGCGGGTGATTGAGGCTGCTGTCCTTGGCGCATTCAATCATAGTCTGACTCGCGGGATAAGCTTTCTAACTGTTGGATATTTACTCGATCGCCTGGGTACCCGTTTCGCATTTCTTGTGTGCGCCGGACTACTCCTTATTGCCGCCATGCTGTTCTTGATGACACCCCGCCGCAAGCCAACCCTCGCTCGCGGGGAACGTATGGTTTCGGCCCTTGCCGGAGAGCGAGTGCCTGGCGGCAAGCACATATATGTCCTTGCAGCGAACTTCGCGGCAACCGTCGGAGTGTTTTGGTCCGTACTGCCCATTCTGCTAAGAGACATGGGCCTGGGCGCTGATGATTTCGGAATGACAATGGCATTATTCGGCTTTGGTTCAGCAATCGGAACGGCTACGATACACATGTTCGGCAGGATCATGCCGATCCGTTTCGCTTTGCTTCTCTCGGGTGCGATCCTGAGTGTAAGTCTGGCTGGAATGCCCCTCTTCGAGGGAACGGTTGGAAGCTGCGTGTTTCTGGTAGGCGCGGCGTGGGCCATTTTGAATGCCATCCTGCTCGGATGGGTGATCTCTCGTGCGCCGGGCGGTTCGGTAGGTCGCGCATGTGGTCTCTATTTGACGGTCTCTTACGGTGGAACACTTGGTGGGAGCACTCTCGCCTGGCTGAGCGCAAACGTCTTTCCCGCTGAAACGTTGCTAATGCTCTGTGCAAGTTTAGTAGCGGCTGGTAGCACATTGGCTCTTCTTGGCGTTTCAGGCGACCTGCACAGACAGACCGTCCGGTCGATCCGGCGGACAACGGAGCCTGGGGAACCAAATTGACGGGAACGCAAACAGCCTGTCACGAGAAACGTCATCGCGACAACGTCATCCCGTCAGCATTGAGCGGGTTGTTCGCCGGTATCGCTCGAATGTCTCGCACGTCATTTCCAATCAAATGGCGCGATCCTAAACAAGAGCTTCGATGAAGCGGGCAACGTTGATGGCTTGGGCATCACCGCACTTCGGACCGATGACTTGCAGGCCGATCGGAAGTGCACCCGGGCGCAAAATGGGAACATTGATTGCAGGCAGATGTAGAAGCGTCCACAATGCGTTGAACTTCGAAGAGCCGGTGTCATCATGGCCGCAGGGGGCTGGCCCATCTGCACTGGGCGTCAGGATGGCATCATAGGCGTCGAATATATTCGCAATCATCCGTCGCGCGCGCTCGGCCTTAGCC
>NZ_JAELTU010000185.1 GCF_016429015.1 Rhizobium sp. ASV20 | reverse complement strand
GTTCATGGTAGAACGAAGGGCGGGCGAAAGGAAAGGGGCCTCGCGATTGCGATCAGGCTTCCTCCGCTTCCCAACCTGTTTCATCGGCCGTGTTCTCCTGCGCCGGGGCTTTCCGTAACCCCAGGCCGACGCCGATAAGGGCCAAGGCGCCGCCGATGGCGTGATAGGAATGCAGTTCCTCACCAAGAAGTGCCCAGGCCAAGGCCGCAACGACGATGGGCAGGAGATTGATCAACAGCGAGGCACGGCTTGCTCCGAGCCGATGGATGCCGATCATCCAGCACAAGGGAGCGATAAGAGAGGTCGGGATCGCCGCATAGAGAATGAGTGGCAGGTTTGCTGTTGTGACGGGTGAGATGTCGCCCATCAGAAAGACGGGGATCAACAATACGGTCGAAAAGGCGATCTGCCAGAAGAGCTGCTGCCACATCGAAAGCGGCATCGCCCAGCGTCGCAGCATGACGCCGTAGAGCGCATTCGACAGGACGGCTATGATCATCAGGCCGTCGCCGATGTGAAAGCCGCCATTGATCAGTATCATCGGATCGCCGCGGGATGTCAGATAGACGAGCCCGATCAAGGAAATACCGCCGCCGGCGAGGCTTGCCACCGTCAGCCTTTCGCCAGCCAGAAGGCCGGCAAGCACGGTCGACAGCAGCGGCATGAGAGCGACCATCACACCCATATTGACCGCAGAGGTCGTTTTCGCCGCCTCGTAGGCGAGGCTCTGGTAGATCACCATGCCGAGGGCGCCGAGCGTGGCGAGTTTCAGCCAATGGTCGCGCAAAGCGGCTCTATTGCGCCAAGCCGCACGGCCGACGAAAGGCAGGAGCACGACGAAGGCAAGCAGCCAGCGATAGAAGGAGATGGAGCCAGGCGAAATAACACCGGCAGATGCCTTGGTGACCACTGTATTGCCGGACCAGATCAACACGGTCAGCAGCGGCGCCAGGCCGGCGGCGCTCATGATGGATGCGGAGGAGTTCGGCTGATTGCTCATGCGATTGGTCTCTCGACGTCGTTCTAACTTCTGGGGGTATGCAGAGGGGCGGACACGCTGTGCCGGCACGATGACTTTTACCGCCTGTCTGAATTATGGTATATAACGAAAATCGGACAACGGTAGTGAAATGACGACATGCGAAATCGGCTCCCGCGGATTCAGGGCGACCCACCAAATCCGGTTTCCTTTCGAACCGAGAACTACAAGGGCGGCACCATCATCCCCAAGAAAAGTCAGCCCTGGGGAGAGCTCAACTACGCCATAACCGGCGTTGCGGAGTTCGATATCGAGGGTGTGCGCTATCTGTCGCCACCGCATTATGCCATCTGGCTGCCACCCGAGACGATGCATGGCGTCGGGATGCAGCACGATCTGCGCTATACGACCGTCTATGTCGAACGCGCCCTTTGCGAAGGTCTCCCGGCCCAAACTTCCACGCTCAGCATCAGTCCGTTGCTGAAGGCGATCCTGGCGGATTTTGCGGCGCGTGACGTCACCATGCCCGAAACGGCTGAGGATCTGAGGCTTGCGCAGGTGCTGGTCGACCAGATTCGTCTGGCGCCGCGCTGCGAGAGCTATCTTCCCCTGTCCGACGATGCCCTGCTCGGCCCGGTGCTCGCAGCCCTGCAGGCTGACCCCGGCGACCGGCACTCGCTTAGCGAATGGGCGCGCAGGGTGGGCACGACCGAGCGCACCCTGTCGCGCAGATGTCAGGACGATCTCGGCCTTTCCTTCAACGAATGGCGCCAACGCTTGAAGCTGGTCGCGGCGCTGTCGCTGATCGAAGCTGGCGAGCCGGTGCAGCGGATCGCGTCGCGGCTGGGTTACAGCAATCCTTCCGCCTTCATCGCCATGTTTCGTCGGCTGACGGGGACGAGCCCGACGCAAATGCGATAGCGGGCTCATGGCTCGATCAGCACGATGTCGAGCGCGCGCAGCCGTTCCGGATCAGCCATCGCATCGACGGCCGTGACCAGATTGTTCTCATTGAGGGTGAAGCGAAGTGCGATGCGCAGTTGTCCGGCGATAACCACGACGGCGCCGATGGCGCCATCGATGATGGCTGCTCGCGCTGCCTGCGCGCGGCCATTGAAGGTTGCGGCGACGGCGGCGCGCCCTCGCAGTTCGCTGACAGATCCCATTTGCGCTGCAACCGCGTCGGGACGGAAGAGCGCTTCGGGATCGAGTACAGCCAGTAGCGCCTGCAGGTCGCCGACGCGGGAGGCTGTCAGAAAGGCGTCGATCACGTGGCGCTGCCGGGTGAGATCGGCCTCCTTCGTCGATGACGCATCCTGCACGCGGCGGCGGGCACGGCTCGCAAGCTGGCGCGTCGCCGCCGCCGTACGTCCCAGAATCGGAGCGATATCGTCGAAAGGCACGTCGAACATATCGTGCAGCACGAAGGCGAGCCGTTCGGCGGGATTGAGTTTTTCCAGCACCACCAGGAGGGCGAGACCGATGGAATCTGCCAGCAATGCATCCTGCTCCGGATCGGTGCCATTTCCGGCCTCATTCACAACAATCGGCTCTGGAACATGGATGGTGAGCGGCTCTTCGCGGCGGGATTTGCGGGTGCGCAGCAAATCGAGGCAGATGCGCGCCGTGACCGTCGTTAGCCAGCCGCTGAGATTTTCGACACGAGACGTATCGCTTCTGACCAGGCGCAGCCATGTTTCCTGCACGGCATCCTCGGCCTCCGTGCGCGAGCCGAGCATGCGATAGGCGACGGCGCGCAGATGCGGCCGGTTCGCCTCGAATTTTTCCGACTGCCACTTTTTTTCGTCCATCGGTCACATTCCCTCATCGTGTTCCGTCAGACCTATGACGAACGACATCCGGCCGGTGTGACAACGGATCAGCAGGAAAGTGCATCGTCTGAACGAGAGCGGCAACAGCGCTCGCAAAACAGAGGAAACAAATATGCAAGCTCGTATGAAGAACCCCGTCCTCGTCCTTCCCGAAACACTGCAGGCGCTTCTGGCCGTCAGCAATTCGATCAAGGATCGCGGCTTGTCTGAAAACACCATGGACCTCGTGCATCTGCGCGTCAGCCAGATCAACGGCTGCAGCGTCTGCACCGACATGGGCTTCCGCAAGTTGCAGAAGGCGGGCGAGACGATGGAGCGTATCGTCGGCGTCTCCGCCTGGCGTGAAATGCCGTACTTCTCGGACGCTGAGCGTGCGGCTCTGGCTCTCGGGGAGGCCGTCACCCGGCTTGCCGACCGACCCGATGCCGTCAGCGACGAGATCTGGAGCGAGGCCGCTCGCCACTACGATGAAAAGGCTCTCTCTGCCTTGATCGTCGCGATCGCGCTCGACAATGTCTGGAACCGACTTAACTCGACGGTGCGCCAGCAAGCAGGCGCTTCATGGAATTGACTGGCACCACTGAATGCAGATCCTTCTCCCCTTTGCAGGGGAGAAGGATCTGTCTTGATGTCAGGCTTCCCCGACCCGCGCGGTCACCAGGAGCTTTGCCATCCAGTCCACGAAAACGCGCACCTTGTTGCTGAGGTGGCGGTTGGGCGGATAGACGATGTGCATGGGCAGCGCTGGCCGCGTCCAGCCGGAAAGGACGGGGACGAGCGTGCCGCTGGCGAGCGCGTCCCGAACCATGAAGCTTGGAACCTGGGCGATGCCGAGTCCCTGCAGCGCTGCCTGCACATAGCTGCGGCTGTCGTTGACCGAGAGAATGTAGCGCGGGGTGATTTCCAGCGACTCATTGCCCCGCTCGAAGCTGAAAGGGACCGTCCGGCCGGTTTGAGCACGAAAATAGCTCACCGCGTGGTGGTTGGTCTCGAGATCCTCCGGTCGCTCCGGAACGCCGTTCTTTTCGATGTAAAGGGGAGCTGCGCAGGTGACGAGATGAATTTCGCCGACGCGACGGGCGATCAGCGACTGGTCGCTCGGCATGCCGGCGCGTAGCGCGCAGTCGACATTCTCGGCCAGATAATCGACCAGCCGATCGCCGACGCCGAGATCGATACGGATATCGGGATAGCGCTGATGGAAGTCGCAGAGAGCCGGCATGACGATCCGCTCGGCAAAGGCGCCGGCCATTTCGACACGCAGGCGACCGCTGGGCAGGCTTTGCGAATTGCTGATGCTTCCGTCCAGTTCTTCGATCTCGGAGAGGATCTGAATGGCGCGCTCATAATAGAGTGCACCGTCCGTCGTCACCATGACGCGTCGGGTCGTGCGGTTCAGGAGCTTCGCGTGAAGATGGGCCTCGAGCGATTGGATGAGCGTTGTCACCGTTGCCTTCGGCATGGAAAGGGCTGCAGCGGCGCGGGTAAAGTTGCCTGTCTCCACCACGCGCGCGAATGCCCGCATTGCTGATAGTTGGTCCATTCCATGATGTCCCTCGACCACAAAATGAAGAGGTCGATTGTTTGTAATTGTGAATAGTCTGATCGAATATAGGCTACTTATTCTCAGAACGGAATAACGATATGTTGTTTCCATGATTGTTGCAATGCGGCACGGGGCGCTCAAGACCGCATTATCGAGAATATGATTGCAAAGCGTGCTAGAGGGCTAGCTTGGTTTAATCATGTTCATCCGAACAGATAGGATTTGGGTCGATGAGTGCGCCGTGGAAAGATGTTGTGCTGGAAAACGTGCCTACGGGGCCGGTGGCAGCTCGGATCTACAACGGTGAAGGTTTGAAGAAGGCGGCACCCCTCGTGCTTTATCTGCACGGAGGCGCTTTTCTCGATACTTGCCATGCGACAGAAAGACCGGTGGCTGCAAGCCTCGCTGAGGCTGGCGCCATTGTGGTTGCGGCGGATTATACGAGCTGCAATCAGAATGCTTTTCCGAAGGTGCTGGAATGCGCCTACGGGCTTCTTGCCTACCTCAGCAACAAGCGAAACATGCTTGCGCTGGGTGGAGCAAAAAAATCGCTGCTTTTTGTCGCCGGTGAGGAATCGGGTGGCAATGTCGCAGCGGGTGTCGCTTTAAAGGCGCGCGATCAGATACCCGGCTCGTTGGACGGGCAGGTGTTGATATCGCCTTTACTTGATCCTTTCATGGGATCGAAATCTTTCCTCCAGGCGGAGGAAAGCGGCATGCGCGAGCGCTGGACGGAAGGCTGGAACCGTTACCTGGGTTTCCTGGGCGGTGTCTGTCATCCTTATGCAGCGCCTCGATACTGTTCGCGGCTTTCGGGCCTCGCGCCGGCATTGGTGCTCACGGCCGAGGACGACCCGCTCCGCGACGAGAGCATGGAATACGGCAGTCGGCTGAAAGCGGCTGGCGTCCGTGTTCGCCAGCAAGTCCTCCCCGCCGGGACAGGCTGGCCCACCCTCTACGGCGGGCAGTCGAAAGACAGGCCTTCATGGCGACAGGACGTATGCTGTTGTTTCAAGGGCTTTGTCGAAGACGTGCAGGCTTGATCGACGGGAGCATTCCGGTCGCGAGGAAAGTCGCGGATTTGGACGGGATGCCGAAACCAAGGACAGAGGCGATTCTCGCGCGCATATGCCGCGCTTCGAACCCCTGACTGTATCGAGACAATAGGAATTTTCGGTCTCCATTTCCCAAGAGGGGACCAAAGGAGAGACTAACATGAAGTCCAACGGTAAGCGCTGGGCCCTGTGGGGCGCCGGCATGGGCGTCGCTGCGGCCATTTCAGGCGCAGTTTTTTATCTGGATATGCCCCGCGGCGCTCAGGCAACCGAGGCAAGCGGCCCGGCGGCGATGCCGGCCATTCCGGTCACCATCGCCGCGGTGGAGCCGCGCGATATCACGTCCTGGCAGGAATTTTCCGGCCGTCTCGAAGCTATCGACCGGGTCGAAGTGCGTCCGCGTGTCGCCGGCGCTATCCAATCCGTGCATTTCCGCGAGGGAGCCCTGGTCAAGCAGGGTGACCTGCTTGTGACGATCGACCCTGCACCCTATGAGGCGACGGTCGCACAGGCACAGGCACAGGTATCGGCTGCCAAGGCGAAGCTCGATCTGGCCAAGGTCGAGGTCGGCCGCGGTCAGAAGCTCTTCGACAACAAGACGATCTCGCAGAGCGACATGGATACCCGCACCAGCAATTATGCCGAGGCAGAGGCCAATCTGAAGGCGGCGCAAGCGGCCCTGCAGACCGCGCAGCTGAACCTCGACTATACGCAGGTCCGGGCTCCGATCGCCGGCCGCGTCGGCAAGATTGCCGTCACCGTCGGCAATCTCGTCGCTGCAGGTTCGGCGTCTCCGGCGCTCTCAACGCTGGTTTCGGTCGATCCGATCTATGCGAGCTTCAATGCCAACGAGCAGACCGTCACTCAGGCGCTGGCGGAACTGCCGGCCACCGGCGGCGCGGTTCCGCCCGTCGAGCAGATCCCGGTACAGATCGGCACTTCCAGCGACAACGGCACCCCGATCAAGGGCAAGTTGCAGCTGATCGATAACGAAGTCGATGCGGCGAGCGGCACCGTCAGCGTTCGCGCCGTCTTCGACAATCCGGGCGGCCGTCTGATCCCTGGCCAGTTCGTGCGGGTCCGCATGGGCCAGCCGAAGGCCGAGACCAAGCTGCTCATCAGCGAGCGTGCGATCGGGACCGACCAGGACAAGAAGTTCGTCTTCGTGGTCGGGGCAGACAACAAGGTCGAGTACCGCCCGATCAGTCTCGGCGATACCTCCGACGGCATGCGCATCGTCACGGCAGGCCTGAACGCCGGCGACAAGATCATCGTCAACGGCCTGCAGCGGGTTCGCCCGGGCGCCGTCGTCGATCCCAAGCCGGAAGAGAAGGTCGCTTCCAAGTAATTCATCCGGCCGGGGATCTGGTCTCCGGCCGTTCGTTCCAATGCTTCGATTTTGCAATGCTCGTGGTGCCTTTTGGGGCCGCGGGCCCGGACTTCGTGTCCCTTGATTCACCCATGGAGAGGGTTCTGCCATGAACATCTCAAGATTTTTCGTCGACCGCCCGGTGTTCGCCGGAGTGCTATCGATCCTCATCGTGGTCGCCGGCCTGATCGGTCTGAAGCTGCTGCCGATTTCCGAATATCCGGAAGTCGTGCCGCCGTCGATCGTCGTGACCGCCCAGTATCCGGGCGCCAACCCGAAGGTCATCGCCGAGACGGTGGCAACGCCGATCGAGGAGCAGATCAACGGCGTCGAAGGCATGCTCTACATGAGCAGCCAGGCGACGTCCGACGGTCTGTTGACCTTGACCGTCACCTTCAAGCTCGGCACCGATCCGGACAAGGCGCAGCAGCTTGTGCAGAACCGCGTCTCGCAGGCAGAACCTCGCCTGCCGCAGAACGTGCGCGATCTCGGCATCACCACGGTCAAGAGCTCGCCCGACCTGATGATGGTGGTCAACCTTATCTCGCCGGACAACCGCTACGACATCACCTATCTGCGCAACTACGCCACGCTGAACATCAAGGACCGGCTCGCCCGCATCGACGGTGTCGGCCAGGTTCGCGTGTTCGGCTCGGGTGACTATTCCATGCGCGTCTGGGTCGATCCGCAGAAGGCCGCCGAACGCGGTCTTGCTGCCAGCGATATCGCCAATGCCATTCGCGCGCAGAACATCCAGGCCGCTGCCGGCATCATCGGCCAGTCGCCGAGCGTTCCCGGTATCGACGTGCAGCTCAACGTCAACGCCCAGGGCCGTCTGACGACGCCGGAGGAATTCGGCAACATCATCGTCAAGAGCGGCAGCAACGGCCAGATCACGCGCCTGCATGATGTCGCGCGCATCGAGCTCGGCGCCGCCGACTATTCGCTGCGCTCGCTGCTCGACGGCAAGCCGGCGGTGGCTATTCCCGTTTTCCAGTCGCCGGGTTCCAACGCGATCACCATCTCGGACAACGTCGTCAAGACGATGAACGAGCTGCAGGCCGCAATGCCCGACGGCGTGAAGTATGAAATCGTCTACGACACCACGCAGTTCGTGCGCGCGTCGATCGACAAGGTCGTCCATACGCTGCTCGAAGCCATCGTGCTCGTCGTTATCGTCGTCATCCTGTTCCTGCAGACATGGCGCGCCTCGATCATCCCGCTGATCGCGGTTCCGGTGTCGATCATCGGTACTTTCGCCGTGATGTATGTCGCCGGTTTTTCGATCAACGCGCTCAGCCTTTTCGGCCTGGTGCTGGCGATCGGTATCGTTGTGGACGACGCGATCGTGGTCGTCGAAAACGTCGAACGCAATATCGAGAATGGTCTCAGCCCGCGTGACGCGACCTATCGCGCCATGAAGGAAGTGTCCGGCCCGATCATCGCGATCGCGCTGGTGCTGGTCGCCGTCTTCGTGCCGCTGGCCTTCATCTCCGGCCTGTCGGGCCAGTTCTATCGCCAGTTCGCACTGACGATTGCGATCTCGACCGTCATTTCGGCCTTCAATTCGCTGACCTTGTCTCCAGCCTTGGCGGCATTGCTGCTGAAGGATCATCATGCGCCGAAGGATATGCTGACGCGCGTGATGGATTTCGCCTTCGGCTGGTTCTTCCGTGGTTTCAACAAGGTGTTTCACCGTGGCTCGTCTGCCTATGGCAAGGGCGTCGGTGGCATTCTGTCGGTGAAGAGCCTGGTGATGATCGTCTATCTCGCCCTGATCGGCGCGACATACTATCTGTTCCAGGCCGTCCCCGGTGGCTTCGTGCCGCAGCAGGACAAGCAGTATCTGATCGGCTTCGCCCAGTTGCCTGACGGCGCAACCCTCGACCGCACGGATGATGTCATCCAGCGGATGAGCAAGATCGCGCTGGAACAGCCGGGTGTCGAACATGCGATTGCCTTCCCGGGCCTGTCGATCAATGGCTTCACCAATTCTTCCAACGCCGGCATCGTCTTCGTGACGCTGAAGGCATTCGAGGATCGCACGACACCGAACCTGTCGGGTGGCGCCATCGCGATGCAGCTGAACCAGAAATTCGCCGGCATTCAGGACGCCTTCATCGCCATGTTCCCGCCGCCACCCGTCCAGGGTCTCGGCACGACCGGCGGCTTCAAGCTGCAGATCGAGGATCGTGCCGGCCTCGGCTATCAGGCGCTCGACCAGGCCAACAAGGCGTTCCTCGCCAAGGCCTACCAGACGCCTGAACTGACAGGGATCTTCTCGAGCTACCAGATCAATGTGCCCCAGCTCTTTGCCGATCTCGATCGTGCCAAGGCCGAGCAGCTCGGCGTCTCGGTGACCGATGTCTTCGATACGCTGCAGATCTATCTGGGTTCGCTCTACGTCAACGACTTCAACGCATTCGGCCGTACCTATAGCGTGCGCGTGCAGGCGGATGCCCAGTTCCGCTCACATGCAAGCGATATCGGCCAGTTGAAGGTTCGCTCGGCATCGGGCCAGATGATCCCGCTGTCGGCCCTCCTGAAGGTCGAGGCCAGCACGGGGCCGGAACGGACGACGCGGTATAACGGCTTCCTTGCGGCCGATATCAACGGTGGTCCTGCCCAGGGCTATTCGTCAGGCCAGGCACAGGCTGCCATCGAGAAGATCGCCAACGAAACGCTGCCCCCGGGTATCGGCTTCGAATGGACTGATCTGACCTACCAGCAGATTCTGGCCGGCAGTTCGGGCGTCATCATCTTCCCGCTCGCTTTGCTGCTCGTCTATCTCGTGCTGGCAGCGCAGTATGAAAGTGTCACCCTGCCGCTTGCGATCGTCATGATCGTGCCGATGGGCGTGCTGGCTGCCTTGACGGGTGTCTGGCTGACCGGTGGCGACAACAACATCTTCACGCAGATCGGCTTGATGGTGTTGGTGGGGCTCTCGGCGAAGAACGCGATCCTGATCGTGGAATTCGCCCGCGAGCTGGAATTGGAAGGCCGCAAGCCGGTGCAGGCCGCAATCGAGGCCAGCCGTCTTCGCCTGCGTCCGATCTTGATGACCTCCATGGCCTTCATCATGGGCGTCGTGCCGCTGGTCACCTCGACCGGTGCTGGTGCCGAAATGCGTGCTGCCATGGGTGTCGCGGTGTTTGCCGGCATGATCGGCGTCACCTTCTTCGGCATCTTCATGACGCCGGTCTTCTACGTGCTGATCCGCGGTGTCACGGGTAACCGTCCGCTGAAGCAGCATCATCACAACGACAACGACCATTCGGCGGAGGTACTCCCGATCGCCGCCGAATAGGGGGCCGTGCCGAGCGGTACTCCAGTGCTCGACACCCCACGGGCGGGACCGCAAGGTCCCGCCCTTTTTGTTTTGAACTCGTTTATGGACAAGCTTTCGAAGATTTTTTCATTGGGGCGCCGATTTTCTTTGCATGGCGGCACCATAGGTTTACCAAGTTCCTGAGAGAATTGATGGACGTACGTCGGGCCTGCGGGAGTGGCCCGTTGGCGCAAGGACCGAAACAGCGATAGCATGCTGTTGCAAGGTCCGCGTGTTCCATTCGGAGGATAAGCTATGGGCGGCAGGAAGATCGCTTTTCTCGGTACGGGATTGATGGGCGCGCCGATGGTGCGGCGGTTGCTGGCCGCCGGCTTTGCGGTGACTGCGTGGAATCGCGACCGGAGCAAGGCGGAGCCGCTGGCTGCTGATGGCGCCATTGTCGCGGATACGGCGGCAGAGGCGGCGCGGGGAGCCTCGGTGCTGTTTACCATGCTCACCAATGGCGGTGCCGTTGGTGAAGTCCTGTTCGGCGGCGGCGTGGCCGACGCTCTGGAAAGCGGCGCTGTGGTCATCGACAATAGCTCGATACCGCCGGCCACGGCGCGTGAACATTCCTTCAAGCTTGCAGAGCGTGGCATCAGGCATATCGACGCCCCAGTCTCTGGCGGTGTCGTAGGTGCGGAGGCCGGGACGCTTGCGATCATGGCCGGCGGCGACGCAGACATCATCGACAGTGTTCGCGATGTCATGGCGCCGCTCGGGCGCGTGACACGCGTCGGCCCAAGCGGGACCGGACAACTCGCAAAGCTTGGCAATCAGCAGATCGTTGCCGTGACGGTCGGTGCCGTCGCGGAGGCAATGCTGCTGGTCGAAGCCGGCGGCGGCTCGCGCGAAGCCTTTCGCAATGCCATTCGCGGCGGCTTTGCCGAAAGCCGGATCCTGGAATTGCACGGCCAGCGCATGATCGAACGCAGTTTCGAACCGGGTGGAACCGCCCGCATACAATTGAAGGATCTCGATATGATTCTCGCGACGGCCAGCGGCCTGTCCCTGCAATTGCCTCTGACCGAGACCGTCAGAGCCGAATTTGCGGAATTCGTCGAGAATGGCGGCGGGGAGCTGGATCACAGCGCCTTGCTGCAGCACCTGGAAGACAAGAATGCCCGAGGAAAGGCTTGAGGAAGAGATGAGCGATAAGGTTGCATCAAAGCGTCGTCTGCGTTCGCAGGATTGGTTCGATAATCCGGATCATATCGACATGACGGCGCTCTATCTCGAGCGTTTCATGAACTACGGCATTACGCCGGAGGAGCTGCGATCCGGCAAGCCGATCATCGGCATTGCCCAGAGCGGCAGCGATCTGACGCCGTGCAACCGCCATCACCTCGATCTTGCCAAGCGCGTGCGCGACGGCATTCGCGATGCCGGCGGCATTCCGATCGAATTTCCGACCCATCCGATCTTCGAGAATTGCAAGCGCCCGACGGCGGCGCTCGACCGTAACCTTGCCTATCTCGGCCTGGTGGAAGTGCTCTACGGCTATCCGATCGATGGCGTCGTGCTGACGACCGGCTGCGACAAGACCACGCCTTCGGCGCTGATGGCCGCCTCGACCGTCAACATTCCGGCGATCGTTCTCTCCGGCGGCCCCATGCTCGATGGCTGGCATGACGGCGAGCTTGCCGGCTCCGGCATGGCGATCTGGCGCTCGCGCCGCAAGCTGGCGGCTGGCGAGATCGACGAAGAGGGATTTCTGGAGGCGGCCCTGGCCTCGGCTCCTTCCGTAGGACATTGCAACACCATGGGAACGGCCTCGACCATGAATGCCCTGGCGGAGGCGCTCGGCATGTCGCTCACCGGCTGCGCCGCCATTCCCGGCGCCTATCGCGAGCGCGGCCAGATGGCCTACCGCACCGGGCGACGTGCGGTTGAGCTGGTGCTTGACGATATCAAGCCCTCGGACGTGCTGACGCGCGAAGCCTTCCTCAATGCGATCCGGGTGAATTCCGCTATCGGCGGCTCGACCAATGCGCAGCCGCATCTGGCCGCCATGGCCAAGCACGCCGGCGTCGAACTCTATCCCGACGACTGGCAGGTGCATGGCTTCGATATTCCGCTGCTCGCCAATGTGCAGCCGGCGGGCGCCTATCTCGGTGAGCGCTTCCATCGCGCCGGCGGCGTTCCGGCCATCATGTGGGAGCTGCTGCAGTCCGGCAAGCTGAACGGAGACTGTCCGACGGTCACGGGCCGGACGATGGCGGAAAACCTGAAAGGGCGGGAGGCGAGCGACCGCGAGGTCATCCGTCCGTTTGCCGAGCCGCTGAAGGAGCGGGCCGGCTTCCTCGTGCTCAAGGGCAATCTGTTCGATTTCGCCATCATGAAAATGAGCGTCGTCTCGGAAGATTTTCGCAGTCGCTATCTGCAGGAGCCGGGCCACGAAGGCGTGTTCGAGGGCAGGGCTGTCGTCTTCGACGGATCCGAGGATTATCACAAGCGCATCAACGACCCGGAGCTCGGTATCGACGAGCGGACTATTCTGGTGATCCGCGGAGCCGGGCCGATCGGCTGGCCGGGATCTGCCGAAGTGGTCAACATGCAGCCGCCGGATGCGTTGCTCAAGCGCGGCATCCGCAGCCTTCCCACCATCGGCGACGGGCGCCAGTCGGGTACGGCCGACAGTCCCTCGATCCTCAATGCCTCGCCGGAAAGTGCTGCCGGCGGCGGGCTTGCCTGGCTCAGGACCGGCGATGTGATTCGCATCGATTTCAACCATGGTCGCTGCGACATGCTGGTGGAGGAGGCTGAAATCGAGCGACGCAAGGGCGATGGCATTCCGGCTGTTCCGCCGGACGCGACACCGTGGCAGCGCATCTACCGCCGCTCGGTCACGCAGCTTTCCGATGGCGCCGTGCTCGATGGCGCCGCCGATTTCCGCAATATCGCCGCCACGCCGCCACGGCATAACCACTGACGGGCGTGTCGGGTCGACCCTTTTGCAGATGCGATCGAACTGCCGTTAAAGTTCGCGAAACTGGAGTAGTGCAAGTTAACCGAGTTGCAGTTATGTAATCTCTCCAGTTTCCGAAGGGAGGGGCTCTTTGGCAGAGTTGGTATCCGGGCGGACCGAAGAGGAGTTCCAGGACCTATTGAGGAGGCTGGAGCTGGCGCTTGACGCGTCCCAAATCGGCGTGTGGCAACATAATGTCGACGACAAGGAATTGCTTTGGGATCCGCAGATGCACAGGCTCTACGGAACCGGTCTTCAGGGCAGCAAGGTATCGTCCGATGTCTGGATGAGGGCACTTTATCCTGAGGATGTCGAGAAGGCTCTCAACGACTTCCAGATCGCTCTCGACGCACGTGGCTTCTACAATTCCCAGTTTCGCATCGTCTTGCCGAGCGGCGAAGTGCGTTACATCCGCTCGCGAGCTCATTTCTATGAGGATCTCGATGGTTCGCCATCCTTCATCGGTGCTGAATGGGATGTGACCGCCGATATCCTTCTCAATCGGGAGCTGAGCAGCCAGAAGGCGATTGCCGAAGCGCGTGCGGTCGCGCTCGAGCAAAGCCGGGCTCGTATCGAGTATGCTGCTGACCACGACTATCTCACAGGTCTGCCCAATCGACGTTACCTCGATCGGCGGCTTGGCGAATTGCGCAGGGATGCCGCGATCGAAACCCTGGCCGTGCTTCATATCGACATCGATGGCTTCAAGGAGATCAACGATAAATGGGGGCACGCGGCCGGCGATGCGACATTGCAGAGCGTGGCGGCCCGCATCTCCGCTGCGATCACCGCCAGCGATATCGTGGCGCGTGTGAGCGGTGATGAATTCGTGGCCGTGTTGGTCGATGTCGGCGGTGCGGAGAGGCTGGAAAGCATCGTAAGCGACATCCTCTCAAGGCTGCGCCGCGAGGTACGCTTCGGTAACGAAATGCTGCGGATCGGCGCGTCTATCGGTGTGGCATTGAGCCTGACGGGCAACGCCGCCAATCTGCTGGCGGAATCGGATGTGGCACTCTTTCAGGCCAAGAAGCTTGGCCGCGACCGAGCGGAGTTTTTCACGCCCGAACTTCAGGCAGACCTGCATGCAGAACGCCGACTTGCCGATGAACTGCGGCTGGCGCCGGTGCTGCGGCAAATCGAACCGTTCTATCAGATTCAAGTCGATGCGCGCAGCCGCCGCATCGTCGGGCTGGAGGCGCTGGCGCGCTGGCGGCATCCGGAGAAGGGGCTGCTTAATCCAGCCGCTTTCCTCAAGGTGGCGGATGAATACGGACTGACCGCCGAGATCGATGCCGCAGTGCTAAAGC
>NZ_JAELTU010000184.1 GCF_016429015.1 Rhizobium sp. ASV20 | reverse complement strand
GCCATTGCCGCCTGCGCAGGTGAGAGATGCGCATATTGGAGAGGGGTTTGAAACCGCCTTACGGCGACGGGGCACCGAAGTGGTTCGGCCCGAAACTCGGTCCCAGGTTCGGTCCCTGTCCGAAGGCGGCGAAGGGCTGCGACGACGTGTTGCGCGCTGCCGGAACATCGAGATAGCTCATGATGTTTTCGACGTGACTGACCTGCGAACGCAGGCTGTCGAGAGACTTGCCGGTCAGATTGGTGCCGGCTGGCAATTGGGCTGTCAGCGGGTTTTCGTAACGGCCGTTGACGCGCAGTTCGTAGTATAGATGCGGGCCTGTCGAATAACCCGTCGAACCGACATAGGCGATAACCTGACCCTGGGTGACACGCTGGCCGATGCGCAGATCCGACGGCGTTGCAGAGATGTGGGCATAGGTCGTCTCGTAGCCGCCATCGTGGCGAATGCGGACATATTTGCCGTAGCCGGTTTCCCAGGAGATCTTTTCGACGACGCCGTCGCCGGCCGCCTGGATCGGGCTGCCCATCGGCGCGCGGAAGTCTACGCCATTGTGGAACTTCTTCACACCGAGAATGGGATGGACGCGCCAGGCAAAGCCATCGCCGAGCGTACCATTGGGCACAGGGCGATGTACCAGCGATTTGGCGATCGAATGCCCGCCTTCGTCGTAGAATTCCGAGGGGCCTTCGCCACCGTTCTTATGCAGATAGAAGCGATGGGTGTCGCCATCTGCATGGAATTCGATGAACATCAGCTCGTTCTTGCCATCATCCGCCTTGCGGAAGAGCAGGTCGACGCTGTCGGGTGCGTCTTCGATGCTGGTGAGGGAAACGCCTTTGGCTTTGGCGAGCTTGACGAGTTGTGAAGCGCATTCCTTGGTCAGCCCCGCCCTCTCGAGCTTGGCGGTGACCGCTGCTTCATCGCTATCGTCGATATTCTTGAGGTCGACGGCGGCGATTTCCGAAGAAGCTGGCGTGTCGGCCTGGCTTTCACTATAGAGCGTGGAAAACAGCCGGTCGTTGGCCATCGGTACGAAACTGTCCGCATCGTCGCGAGCAACGACGCGTTCCGGCGTCTTGTCGCCGCTGAGGCGGGCCATGACCAGCTTTGGTCGAGCGCCGGGGCCTTTTTTCTCCAGCAGCAGTTCCAGGCTGTCGCCGGGGGAAACAGTATCGGTTTCGAGCGCGCGCTGCAGCTCATCGCCGGCATCGCTGCCCAAACCGGCAGATGCGAGAATATCCTGAAGGTCCTGCTTGTCCTTCGGCATGGAGACGAGCCGGCGGAATTCGCGGCCGGGCTCTCCGGTCGTTGCCCGCGAGACGCTGACGTTCAGCGGCACGCCGCGAACCGGGAAGCGCGAGCGCCGCACGGCGTCGTAATGCGTGGGCTGCGGATAGATGCCGTGGCGCATATCCGACAGCGATGTCGGAGCGAAGGCGATCTCACGAGGACCTTCCTGGCCGTAGGAAGCATTGATGGGGCCAGTGCTGCCGCGAGCGCTTGTGGAGTCGTCGGACTTAAACACCAGGGTCGTGCGGTGATAGGTGAAGATGCGGGTTTCGCCGCTGGAGACTTTTTCGGCGACTTGCGCGAAGCGCGCGCCGTCGAAACGCTGCTTGGCGGCCAGTCGGGTGCTCTTGTGCATGGCGGGCTGCTGCGGCGTCAGCATGGCAGTGCGCACGGGAACAGCCTGTTCGATCTCGTGACGGGCCAATAGCGGATAGAGCACGGTGGCGAGCAGGCCGAAGGACGCGGTCCCTGCCAGCCCGATAGCGATCAGATGGCGCAGATGCGCTGAGCGAGGCAGAAAAGGAATATGAAAATCATGATGCGGCCGCGCCTGGATCGCAGCCTCTGCAGGAAATTGAACGCGCAATGGACTTTCGGCCATGAAGTGAGGAACCCTGCAGATTGCGGTGGGCCCAAACTAGGGCAAATCATGGCGAAATCTAGGCAAATATTACGAGTCTGTTAATTGCCGTGATCGTCCACAAGTCCAGATTCGCGCGTTCAAGATGATTCGTCAACTGAAGATGGTGTCGTAGAGCAGCTTGAAGTTCAGCGCGAGGATGATTGCCGCAACCAGCCAGGAGAGGAGCGCGATACCCCTGGAGACGACGAAACTGCCCATTTTGTCGCGATTCGTCACGAATTGGACCAGCGGAATGACAGCGAAGGGCAGCTGCATGGACAGGATGACCTGGCTGAGCACAAGCAGATTGGCAGTGCCTTTTTCACCATAAATTGCGGTCACGAATACAACCGGAATAATTGCGAGGCCGCGGGTCAAAAGTCGTCTTGCCCAGTGCGGGATGCGCAGGCGAAGGAAGCCTTCCATGACGATCTGGCCGGCAAGCGTCGCGGTCACGGTCGAATTGAGGCCCGATGCGAGCAGAGCGACCGCAAAGAGGGTCGAGGCGATGCCGAGGCCGAGCAGCGGCGAAAGCAGTTCGTATGCCTGGTCGATCTCGGCAACGTCCGAATGGCCTGTCTTGTGGAAGGCGGCGGCCGCGACGATCAGGATCGCCGCATTGACGAAGAGGGCCAGCATCAGGGCGATGGTGCTGTCGAGTGTCGCCCATTTGATGGCGTCGCGACGGCCTTCGTCATTGCGCTTGTAGGCGCGGGTCTGCACGATCGAGGAATGCAGGTAGAGGTTGTGCGGCATGACGGTCGCGCCGATGATGCCCATGGCGATGTAGAGCATCGCGGGATTGGTGACGATTTCGGGAGACGGGATGAAGCCGTCGAGAATGGCGGCGATCGGCGGTGCGGCGGCGGCGATCTGCACTGCAAAGCAGGTGGCGATGACAATCAGCAGCGCTATCACGAAGGCTTCGAGATAGCGGAAGCCCTTGTTCATCAGAAGCAGCAGCAGGAAGGTATCGAGCGCGGTGATCAGCGCGCCGCCGATCAGCGGAATTCCGAAGAGTAGCTGCAAGGCGATGGCGGTGCCGATGACTTCCGCGAGATCGCAGGCGATGATGGCGAGTTCGCAGACAAACCAGAGAGCCAGATTGACCGGCCGCGGGTAGTGGTCGCGGCAGGCCTGGGCGAGATCGCGGCCGGTGACGATGCCGAGCCTTGCCGACAGCGCCTGCAACAGGATCGCCATCAGGTTGGAGAGCATGATGACGGTAAGAAGCGTGTAGCCGAACTGCGCGCCACCTGCGAGATCCGTCGCCCAATTGCCGGGATCCATGTAGCCGACCGAGATCATGTAGCCCGGTCCGATGAAGGCGAGCAGGCGCCGTATCCAGCTGCCGCCATGCGGCACTCTTATCGTGGCGTTGACCTCGGGAAGGCTGGGGCGAACGCTGTCTCCGGCATCGGCGAATTTCCATGCGCGCTCCTGCGCGGCGGCTTCCTGCATTGGTGTCATGACGTCTCCGGGAGAATCGTGTTGTGAATTGGCTAAAGAACTACGCACAATAATAAATTTATGCAATATGCTATATTTCTTGGTTTTTGCTTTTTGCTTTTTGCAAATGGAGATTGCATCGTTCGCGCCGTCCCCCGGCCGCGCGGACGTTCGTGTTCGCTGGATCCGCAGCACCAATCATCTCCGCCGCCTATCTGGAGGGAAGACATGGACAGGTGGGGACAACCTCATGCGCGGCCTGCGGCCGGGGCCAGGTTTCTTTGATGCTTAGGGGGAGGGATGCCCGGCAGTGGCGATAGATTCGGCCGGATAGGGGCCCGATACCGGGGCGATTTGTCATCGCACTTTTCGTGCGGACGCCAACGGCGGGCCAGCTATTCTATATTGAAAGATTGAAAGCTCTCCGTTGCCTCAGATGAGGCAACGGAGAGCGATATTCGGTCAGTGCCTATTCGGCGGCGTCATGCTTGGAAATGGAATCGCGGACGACGCCGTACTGGCTGCCCCAACTGTCGGTCATTTCGTGGCGAATATCCCAGAGCTCGGGGAAGAAGCGGTGGCGGGCGCCAGCCTGCAGCAGCTCGACCGGGCGTCCCTTCAGGGACTTCGAGCCGAGCCCAATGGAACGCTGTATCAGATACATGTGGTTGGCGCGGAATTTCTGAAACAGCTCGTCATATTCCACCAGCGCTTCGGCGACGACATAGCTGTCGCCATGATCATACTTGCCATCATAGATATCGGCGATCGCCAGGCCGGGCGCATCGAGGTAATTCGCCTTGAAGGCGTTCCAGAGATCGGGCGGCATGCGCAGCAGGAACTTGAAGCCGGGCGATTCCTGGCCGCTGCCGTTGCCGAGCTGCAGGCGGATCTGCTGATACTCTTTCGGTGACATGGTTTCGAGAAGATCGAGCTGGACCGTCATCATGCGCATGATCTTGTGCACGCGGCCCATCAGCGTCACGACTCGATGCGTGTTACGCTCTTCCATGAAGCCGATGACATCGACCAGCGAATAGGCCATCAGCTTCATCCAGAGTTCTTCCACCTGGTGGACGATCTGGAATTGCAATTCGTCGCCGTTGACCATGCCGTTCAACGGCTTCTGACAGGTGAGAAGTTTGTCGCATTGCAGATAGACGCCGTAGTCGAGCATGTCCGGCGCCTCGATGCGGGCGTAATAGTCTTGCTTCTGCATCTTCGTTCCCTTTGTTCCGGCCTTTGGCCGACAGGCTTGTTTGCCATCCTCAAGGATAAGCAATTTGCCTTGAACATTGTTCCTATTTGTCATTCATAATTGCAGAATGGGAGTACGATTAACTCTCATAGAGCAAATGGAGAGAACGATGGAGTTTGACGCACTCGATCACAAGATCATCGCCGCGCTTGAGGCCGACGCCCGCATCTCGTTTGCGGCGCTTGCCGATCTCGTGGGACTCAGCAAGACGCCGTGCTGGAAGCGGGTGAAGGCACTGGAGGAAGCGGGCGTAATCAGGGGGTACAGGGCAATGCTCGATCCGCCGCAACTCGGTTTCGGCTTGGAGGCTTTCGTGCAGGTGTCGATCGACGTCGAGCGCTTCGATGTCTTCGAGGCCGCTGTACGCCGTCATCCACTCATCTGGCGCTGTCATGCAACGACAGGCGAGGCGGATTATCTCCTGCATATTCTGGCGACCGACATGGCGGCGCTCGACCGGCTGTTACGGCAGGAGCTCAACAGGCTGCCCGGCGTCCGACATACCGTGACGTCGATGTCGACGCGGGAGATCAAGTCCGACATCTCGCTGGCCGAGGCCATGCGCCATGCAAGCAGTTAGCTGCCGGGCGTACTGAGCCGCATGGAGCCGACAAGGCTGCGGATCAGCCGCTCGCCTATGTCGACCAGAGGGAAGGACTTGCTCGAGCGGAGCCATTCGGCGAGCAGGCCATTCATGGAGCACTGAATGGCGCGGGCACCGGCATCGGGGTTCCATAGCGGCGCAAGCGTCTTCTGCTGGTCAGCCATCTCGATCAGTCGCTCCAGCTTGCCGAACATCTGCTGGTTGGCGGTCACTATCCTCTGTGCCGCATCGGAGCGTTGTTTGGTGAATTCGCAACCAAGGATCATGATGGCGAAGACCTGCTGCAGATGCTCGTCCTTGGCAAGGTTCTCCAGAACCTGGACCGTGCCCTGCTCGATAAGTCCGAGGGGATCGTCGTGACCATGCTCGATTGCATAGTCGACGATGGTTTCCTGCGGCAGACGGATTTCGCTATGCAGCGCCGTCAGAACCTCTGCCTTGTCCTTGAAATGCCAATAGATAGCCCCGCGCGTTACGCCGGCGCGTTGCGCGATCTTTTCGAGGCTCGAGCCGCTGACACCGTTTTCATAAAAAATGTCGGCGGCGGCCGCCAGGACCTCCTCTCGGGTCTTGGCAGCATCTTCTTTCGTTCTGCGCATGCTCCTCCTCAATGTTCCCTTCAACGAAAAGGCGCTGTTCGTCTCACTTCACGCGTTTGATTTCATACGATAACTCGCGAACTCCTTAGAACGCCCAAGTTGTCGCGTTAAAACTTACGTCGATTTGATATTTACAATCATTCATGAATGTTTGTATATTGCACCGCAATAAAAATGTCGAATCTCACGGTGATTTTTCCATGACGACGTATAAGTCCTTCCTTCTGCGCAACAGCCTTGTTGCGGCCGGGCTGCTGTTTCTCTGCGTATCTCCCTCCCTCGCGCAGCAGGCCGGTCAAATGCCGCCGCCGCAGGTGACGGCTATCGAGGTCAAGCCCCAGGCCGTGGCGCTCTCCTATGAATATGCTGCGCGCATCTCTGCCTTTAGGCAAGTCGATGTGCGCGCTCGGGTCGGTGGTATCCTGTTGAAAAGGAACTTTGTCGAAGGCGCCGAGGTGAAGGCTGGCGACGTGCTGTTCCTTATCGATCCGGCGTCCTACCAGGCAGCGCTCGCCCAGGCCAAGGCGCAGCTCCAGCAGGCGCAAGCACAGCTTGAGCAGGCCCAGCGCGAGGAAAAGCGCAACATCAACCTCTTCGGGCAGAATGCTGCGACTCAGAAGGCTCGCGACGACGCGATTTCGACGCGCCAACTGGCGGAAGCATCGGTTGCCGCCGCGCAGGCGCAGGTTCAGACGGCACAGCTCAATCTCGACTACACGCAAGTGACTGCGCCGGTTGGCGGCATTACCAGCCTTGAGCAGGTTTCCGAAGGCAGCCTGATCGGCACCACGGGCGATAGCGGCCTGCTTACCAGCATCACGCAGCTCGACCCGGTCTACGTCAACTTCTCCTTCTCGGATGCCGAGGCGGCGGAAGTGCGCCGGTTGATTGACATGAAGAAGGCCAAGGGCGAGGCGCCGAACCTGGGCGTCAAGATCTCCTTCGGCGACGGCACGACCTACGATCATGATGGTGTCGTCGACTTCACCTCCTCCACGATCGACGTGTCGACGGGAACGCTGCAGGCGCGTGCCGTGGTCGACAATCCCACCCGCCGGCTGTTGCCCGGCCAGTTTGTTCGTGCGCGGGTAACGGGCGTTTCGCTCGACAACGCCATCACCATCCCGGAAGTGGCGTTGATGCAGAGCCCGCAAGGCCAGTTCGTCTATACGATCGACCAGGAAGGCAAGGCACACATCAACCCGGTGACGCTTGGCCAGAAGATCGGCAACAACTGGCTGGTGCTGTCAGGCCTCAAGGCCGGTGACAAGCTGATCACCGAAGGCATCATCAAGGTGCGCCCCGGCGCGCCGGTGCAGGCGGCGGACGCAACGCCCAAGGACGCGAAAAAGGTGGTGCAGAACTGATGTTAGGCAACCGATTCTTTATCGACCGCCCGGTTTTCGCGGCGGTGATCTCGATCGTCATTCTGCTCGCGGGCGCTGTCTGCCTGCGCATCCTGCCGATCGCGCAATATCCCGAGCTGACGCCGCCGCAGGTGGTCGTGACGGCCACCTATCCCGGCGCCAGCGCCGAGACCGTAGCGCAGACCGTTGCCGCTCCGCTGGAGCAGCAGATCAACGGCGTCGAAAACATGCTCTACATGCAGTCGACGAACTCCAACAGCGGCGCGATGCAGATCACGGTGACCTTCGCGCTCGGCACGGACCCGGACCAGGCGGCGATCAACGTCAACAACCGCGTACAGCGCGCAGTCTCGACGCTGCCGCAGGACGTAACGCGATTGGGCGTCGTGGTGACCAAGCGTTCGACCTCGATCCTCGGCTTCGTGGCGATGTATTCCACCGACAGCCGCTATGACCGCACCTATGTCGGCAATTATGCGCTTCTGAACGTCATCGACGACCTCAAGCGCATTCCCGGTATCGGCGATGTCAACCTGCTTGGCGATGTCGACTACTCGATGCGTATCTGGCTGCGACCGGACAAGCTGGCGCAATACAATCTGACGCCAAGCGACGTGGCGACCGCAATCCGGGAGCAGAACTCCCAGTTTGCCGCCGGCCGTTTCGGCGATCAGCCCAGCAACAATCCGCAGGCCTTCACCTATACCGTGACGACGCAGGGACGCCTCCCCGACGTCGATGCTTTTGGCGAAATCATCCTGCGCTCGACGGCCAATGCCGCAACGCTCCGGCTGAAGGACGTGGCGCGCATCGAACTCGGCACCAAGAGCTATTCGGTGCAGAGCAGCCTCAACGGTACGCCTGCAGTGCCGATCGCCGTCTACCTGCAGCCGGGCGCCAATGCCTTGAATACGATGGCGGCGCTCAAGTCACGTCTCGACGAGCTGCAAAAGTCGTTCCCGCACGGCGTTGCCTACGAGGTTCCATACGACACGACGAAGTTCATCCAGGTGTCGATCGAGGAGGTGGTACACACCTTCATCGAGGCGATTCTTCTCGTCGTTATCGTCGTCTTCGTCTTCCTGCAGAACTGGCGGGCGACGCTGATCCCGATCATCGCGGTGCCGATTTCCATCGTTGGCACCTTCGCCGGCATGTATCTGCTCGGTTTTTCGATCAACCTCCTGACGCTGTTCGGCCTGGTGCTGGCGATCGGTATCGTGGTGGATGACGCCATCGTCGTGCTCGAAAACGTCGAGCGCCTGATGGCGACGGAGAAGCTGTCGCCGAAAAAGGCGGCGATCAAGGCGATGGGCGAAGTCACTGGCCCGGTCATCGCCATCGTGCTGGTGCTCTGCGCCGTGTTCATCCCGGTCTCCTTCATGGGCGGGCTGGCGGGCCAGATGTACAAGCAGTTCGCCGTCACCATCGCGATCTCGGTTACCCTGTCCGGCATCGTGGCGCTGACGCTGACGCCGGCGCTCTGCGCGCTGATCCTGAAGCCCGGCCATCATGAGCCGATCCTGCCGTTCCGCATCTTCAACCGTGCCTTCGACCGGTTGACGGCGGGCTATGCGGCCGGTGTCGCCTTCTTCCTGAAGCGCGTCATGGTCGGCTGCGTGCTGGTTGCCGGCCTGCTCGGCGTGACCGGCTATCTCTTCTACACGCTTCCGGGATCGCTGGTGCCGGATGAAGACCAGGGCGCATTGTTCCAGATCGCCATCCTGCCGCCGGCTGCTTCGCTGACGCGTACGCAGGCCGTCATGGATGAGGCTCTGGTCAATACCAAGAAGCTGCCGGGCGTGGAAAACGTCTTTGCGGTTTCGGGCTTCGATCTTCTGTCGGGTGGTCTGAAGACCAGCGCCGGCGTCGCCTTCGTGACGCTGAAGGACTGGAGCGAGCGCAAGACGCCGGAGCTCGACGCCCGCAATCTCGCAGGTCCGATCATCGGCGCCAATATGGGCATCAAGGACGCCATGGTGCTCGCCTTCAACCCGCCGCCGATCATGGGTCTCTCGACCACGGGCGGCTTCGAAGTCTACCTTCAGGATCGCAGCGGCAAGGGCGTCGCCGGGCTTTCGGATCAGGCGCAGAAGTTGGTGGCGGCAGCCTCCAAGCGGCCGGAGCTTGCAGGCGTGCGCACGACGCTCGACACCAACGTTCCGCAGTTCCGCGCCGATCTCGACCGCGAGAAGGCCAAGGCGCTCGGCGTGCCGATCAACTCGGTCTTCGACGCCATGCAGGCGACCTTCGGCAGCCTCTACGTGAACGACTTCACGCTCTACGGCCGCAATTATCAGGTCAACCTGCAGTCGGAGGCGCCGTTCCGCGAATCGCCCGAGGATCTGCGTCAGGTCTTCGTGCGTTCCGACAGCGGCAAGATGATCCCGCTCGACACGCTTATCAAGGTGTCGCGCGTCATCGGGCCGGACCAGCTCGAGCGATACAACGCCTTCAATGCCGCCAAGATCACCGGGAACCCGGCGCCAGGCTACACGTCCGGCGATGCGATCAAGGCCATGCAGCAGGTGGCGGCCGAGAGCCTGCCGGAGGGATTCCAGATCGCCTGGACGGGCTCCGCCTATCAGGAACTAGAAACCAGCGGTGCGGGTACGCAAGCGATGATCTTCGGCATCATCATGGTGTTCCTGATCCTGGCTGCCCAGTATGAAAAGTGGAGCCTGCCGCTTGCCGTCATCACCGCGATCCCCTTCGCGCTGTTCGGTGCGCTGCTCGCCACCTATCTGCGCGGCCTCACCAACGACGTCTACTTCCAGATCGGCATGGTGACGCTGATCGGCCTGGCGGCAAAGAACGCCATCCTGATCGTCGAGTTCGCGGTGCTGAAACGCAAGGAAGGTATGGGTGCGGCCGAGGCGGCGCTCGAGGCGGCGCGGCTGCGTTTCCGCCCGATCGTGATGACCTCGCTCGCCTTCATCCTCGGCGTCGTGCCGCTTGCCATCAGCAGCGGCGCAGGCTCGGCGAGCCGTCATGCCATCGGCACCGGCGTCATCGGCGGTATGCTGGCGGCAACCTTCATCGCCACCTTCTTCATCCCGATGTTCTACCGGCTGATCGCCTGGAAACAGCCAAAGCCGGACGAAGATGACGAGGACGACGTGGTTGAGAATCGCCCGCATGCGCAGGCGGCGGAGTGATGGCGTCCTGAACATTCGCCAGTAATGAAGAAAAAACAGGCGGATCGCAGCATTGCGATCCGCCTGTTTTCATTTGAGTGCCGATCAAGCTGCCAAACCGGCGAGCCAGGTCACATCGGCGGCATGGTGCCGTTGAGGCCGACGGCGACGCGTTCGGCGGAGACTTTGGAATCGTCGGTGCGCTCCCCGGTGATGAAGACGCCGGCGCCTGGTTTCAGGTCGGCTTTCGTGGCCGATGTCAGCGTCACGACGGGTGTGCCCTTGGGAATGTTAATCTTCCGCTCGCCGCCCTTGTAGGTGAGCGTCAATGTCGGGCCGTTGACGGAAGTGACGGCATTGGCGACCGTTGCATTGGTCATGGAACTATTTGGCTTCGAATCCCAGGGACGGTCGCCTTCGCCGGTCCCCTTCATCGCGGCTGGAAAGATGACGACTTCGATGGCACCATTGATGCCGCTATCGGTCGGTTGCGAGGCGATGCCGACGAAATCGCCGGGCTTGATATCGCCGACGGCAGCCTGAACGACGCCGCCGACGCTCCACCCTGCCTTCAGCGCGACGGTGATGTCCTTGCCGTCGCGGGTCTTGACCTTGAGCGTGTCGCCGTCGAGGCTCTCCACTGTGCCGCGCACCTTTACGCGCTCAGCAGCGGCGACGGCGCCTTGCAGGGCGGCAAGTGTTGCGATGGTGAGCGTCAGCGCGCCCGTAATCAGACGTTTGCGATGCATAGGCATTGCCTCTCTTGAATTGTCGGTCAAGCTACGGTCCGGGTGTGGCGGCTGTGGTGATCTAGCTTGCCGGCGGGATTTCCGGTCGAAGCCCTGCGATTAGTGTCGCCAGCGAAGCAAATCCTATGCGCCCCTAGCGCAGTGCGCCATTCAAACAAGCGTGAGGCGAGGATCCTGACCTCGGAACCCGAAACATTCGAACCGGGCAGAAAAGTTCAACAACATAAAACACTCGTTAATGTTTCGTGTTACTATGTGCGGATTGTCTCGAATTCCCTTATCGCGTCTCGGCGCAGGGCTGGGGAGATTGGAGAACGAAATGATCGCAATTCGTCCGCTATTGATTGGGATTATTCTGATTCTGACACTGGTGTTGATTGCGCTCAGCATTCTGCTGGTCGACCCGGCTCAACCTCTTCGTCAATCCGAAAGCCTCATCCCGATCCATACCGAGCCGGGACAGCAGCGGCCTTAAAGCGCTCGCGGCCTTTCGGATTCGCTCTTCGGGCTTTCGTCCTCGATATCATGCTTGTCGTTGTCGCAAAGCCGTCGCGCACTCTTGCGCGGCCTGCGTCAGGCGATATCGTGCCAATTTGAAAGCGATCAGCTCGAGGGTGTAAAGCGCGCCACCAGGCTGTGGCGATCGCCCGGATAGGTGAGGCGGACATGGGTGATCGGGCCGGACGAACTCCAGGTGCGTCGTTCAACCACCAGGCAGGCCGTGCCCTTGGCGACATCGAGGCTCGCCGCCGCGTCGCCCTCGGCCGAGATGGCACGGATCTGATGTTCGGCCGTGCTCCAGGGCACCTGATTGAGCAGCCACGGGCCTGGCGGCAGGGTTGCGAAGTCGGCCTTGGCGGCGTCCGGCACTGCATCGAGATTGATGACGCGATCCTCCAGGCAGAAGGGCCGCGAGCCGGCATAGTGGATACAGCTGATTTCCAGCACGTTGACCGGGCCGGCAAATTGCAGCCGGCGGGCATCTTCCGCACGACCGCGCCGCTCGGCGAGTTTCACCAAGCGGTGTGAATAGGGCAGGTTGAGCGACTGGATCTCCGACTTGATGTCGTGAATTTCCAGCACGGCCGATTGCGCATGCGGATGCGTGACGAAGCTGCCCGAGCGCTTGCGCCGCTCGATCAGCCCCGCGCGGGCGAGCTGGGTCAACGCCTTGTTCACCGTCATGCGCGAGCAATCATATTGCTCGGCCAGCACCATTTCGAACGGAATGCGATGACCCGGCGGCCAAGCGCCGGAGACGATCTGGCTTTCGATATCGCTCAGGATGCGCTGATGTAGGGTCGCCTCTTTGCCTGTGGCCATGCCGCCCATCTTTTCCGTGTAAGACATCGGGTTTTCCGCGAGTTATTTAAGGGCCAATCGGCGGCAGGAAAAGCGGTTTCTTAACCGATCAGCTCGGCCATCGCCTGACGGAAGCGTGCGGAGATTGCCTCTCTCTTGATATGTCGGCCGCCTTCCACCTGTTTTTTGCCCAGCGCCCAAACGCTGTCGACCTTGAAGCCGCCGGCAAAAGTCCAATGGTCGAGAACACGGTCTTCGGAGAGATAGGGAACTGCACTGGCGTCGAGTGAGACGATGTCGGCGTAATTGCCGACGGCAAGGCCGGCCGGTGCTTTCAGTGCGGCACCGCCGCCGACCACAGCGCTGTCGAACAGTTTGCGGGCTGTGGAGCCGCCCGTCGTGGCGATGACGTTGCGGGCACGCAATGCCAGGCGCTGCGAATATTCCAGCTGCCGCAGCTCTTCCGGGACGGAGATCAGGATATTGGAATCGGACCCAATGCCGTAGCGGCCGCCTTCCTCGAGGAAGAGGGGCGCTGCGAAGACGCCATCACCGAGATTGGCTTCGGTGATCGGGCAAAGACCGGCAATCGCGCCGCTCTTTGCCATACGCTGGGTTTCATCCTCGGTCATATGGGTCGCGTGGATCAGGCACCAGCGATCGTTGACGGGAGCGTTGTCGAGCAGCCACTGCACCGGCCGTGCACCCGACCAGGCGATGCAGTCTTCCACTTCCTTGACCTGTTCGGCGACATGGATGTGGATCGGTCCATCGCCCGCGATGGGAACAAGCTTTGTCAGCTCCTCGGGCGTGACTGCCCGCAGGCTATGCGGCGCAATACCGAGTTCTGCGCCAGGCAGGCGGCTTGTGACCGTGCGGCAGCCGGTCATCAGCGCTTCGAAGCTTTCAAGCGAGTTGATGAAGCGGCGCTGGCCTTCGATCGGCGCTGCGCCCCCGAAGCCGGAATGGGCGTAGAAAACGGGCAGAAGCGTGAGCGCGATGCCGGTTTCTGAGCTGGCGGCGCCGATGCGCTCGGCCAGTTCGGCGATATTGGCATAGTGGCTGCCGTCCTTGTCATGGTGCAGGTAGTGGAATTCGCCGACGCGGGAGAAACCGGCTTCCAGCATTTCCATATAGAGCTGCGCAGCGACTGCCTCGACATGGTCCGGCGTCATCGACAGCGCGAATTTATACATGACGGTGCGCCAGCTCCAGAAGCTGTCGTTTGCAGGGCCGCGAACTTCGGCAAGGCCGGCCATGGCGCGCTGGAAGGCGTGGCTATGCAGGTTCGGCATCGCGGGAACGAGAATATCCTGCCTGTCGTCGCCGGCCTCTGGGGTGACGCCCGTCGCGATGTCGGTGATGCGACCGCTTTCGAGGGCAATTCGCACATTTTCGTGCCATCCGTCGCCAAGCAGTGCCGAGCGTGCATGAAGTATCGTCATGGTCTCACCCTTTCCTTTCGGACACAGAGTCCAAAATCCCTCTTGTCAGCCTTTTTAATATGTATATACATTATGAGCCAACGAGGAAAGGCGTAAAGCTTATGGGTGGGAACAATTTTTCCGAAGATGGCCCGAACGGTGGCAGAGAAAACGGCGCGGCAAGCCGCGTGTGGCGCAATGCCCGCCTTGCGACCTTGAAAGAGGGCGAGGTCCGGCTCGGCACGATCGAGAAGGGTGCTATCCTGACCAGGGACGGCCGCATCGTCTTCGCTGGTCCGGAAGCGGATCTGCCTGATGTTGCCGGTGCCGAAAGCGTCGATCTTGAAGGTCGCTGGGTGACCCCCGGCCTCGTCGATTGCCATACCCATATCGTCTATGGCGGCAATCGAGCCCGCGAATTCGAGATGCGGCTGGAAGGCGCGAGCTATGAAGAGGTTGCCCGAGCCGGCGGCGGTATCGTTTCTTCGGTCAATGCGACACGCGCATTGTCGGTTGACGAGCTTGTCGCCGTTGCGCTGCCGCGCCTCGACACGCTGCTTTCCGAAGGTGTTACCACCGTCGAGGTGAAGTCGGGCTACGGCCTGAATATCCCATCCGAATTGAAGATGCTGCGGGCGGCGCGCAAGCTGGAGACGGTCCGTCCCGTCCG